>NZ_JBYTDL010000007.1:0-88796 GCF_058791335.1 Lysinibacillus sp. EB271-A1-10B | reverse complement strand
GAAAAGTGAGTACACTTGAAGATTCACTCCGTTTTCAAGAGGGAAAAGTGGGTACACTTGAAGATTCACTCCGTTTTCAAGAGGGAAAAGTGAGTACACTTGAAGATTCACTCCGTTTTTAAGAGGGAAAAGTGGGTACACTTAATGATTCACTCCGTTTTTAAATGGGAAAAGTGAGTACACTTGATGATTCACACTTATAAGAGTAATAAAAATTTCAGTTCTGATGAGAAAAGCTGAAATACAGCATTAAAAAGTGAAATGGAGGATTGCAATTTTTGATAAGAGATGTAAGTAAACATTGATTTTCACCAATTGTTACTTCATTTTATAAATCTATTGAGGTATTAATAAAAACATTAATAGATGCAAAAACATTAAGGCTTTGGATAAAAATAGCGAAAGTTGCTAAGGTTTTCGATGAAAAGGGTATGATTTTCGATGAAAATGATCGAAATTTAAATTTATTAGTTACAGAGTCATTTTCACAAAATTTTAAGATGATATTTATAAAAAAAGTAAAGCTAGTGAAAGTTGCTTTACTTTTTTCCTTATTCATTTTGTGCAAATCAAAAATTGTTTGTCCTGGTTCTAGCGTTATCCATTTACCAGAGGATTGTTCAGCTCTATGCGCGTATAGAGTATTTATTTCTTCATCTTCTTTTGAGTCTTCTAGATCTTGAGAAAGTCTATCAGTATTTTTCATTTATTTGCAACCTCCAGTATGCTTATAAAAGTATATGCAGATGTGAGTGTAGGATTTCAGTGATGCTCTACTTTAATTAAGCTCCCGTTAATTTTTTGTTGGTTCAAGTATTGCAGAACAAGGCTGCAACTTTTCAATTTTATTTTCAGAGTGTGTTTGTGAAGGAAGAGTTACTAAAACGAAGATAAGGCTAAAAAGCATTTTTTTCATTTCTAATTCTCCTTAAATTTGTTTAGTATCATTATCCCCCAAAACTCCATATTTATTGAATTTCAATCGTTCCTTGTTGTACTAACTTGCCTCGTTAGTTGAAGAAGAAAAAGATGGGATCTCTGTGGAATCCCATCTTGAAGTAAAGCACCCGTTAGTTGAGTAAGTAAATTATTTTTTTACGCCACTGAATTCCACGTGACTTAAATCGCTACCAACAAATTTTGCCGTCGGGATACTCCACTTGCCAGGGAAAGACTTCTTAAGCTATTAATTCACCTTCACGGCATTTTCCTTAGTTCTTTACTTTTTCTTCTGTTTCTTTATTCAATTTGCCTTCTACTTTTGTTTCTCCTTCTACTGTTGTCTCATCTTTCTTTTTCGATGCTTGCCACCATTTCACCCCGGTAAAAATACTCACTAATAAGGCAGCGCCTGTATTAATTACAGCACTTGTTAACACTTCATTTACAAAGAACCAAGATATTCCAGTGGTTATCAACACAGCAACAGAAATGAAAACCGATGCTTTTAGATTATTTGGAAATAAACCATATACAATTGTAAGAGCTATCGCAATAAGATTTGTTATAACGTTAAGAACATCTATATTCAGCTCTTTATCAATATACTTTATTTCGTAACTCTTTCTACTGTCTATATAATCCACCTTAACCACAGAACCATTAACTTTTTGGGGTTTTCCGGACCGATAAACAGAATAACCATTTGGAAATTTAGCATAAACTTCTGAATAATCCTTAATTAAAATAATTCCCTCGTTGTTTACCCATCCATAATTTTTCTCAATCGTTGCATCTTCATTACTCACTACAAGATATCCATTTACAATTTCTGCATTAAAAGGTTCATTTACTAAGCCAGAGGGGTTACAAGCAAACTTCACTTCATTTTTCTCAGCAAAAAAACTAGCTAAAGTAAAACCGTCAGAAACGCTCATCCCAATAAAACTATCATCTACATTCATTGCATTTGAACATTCGGTAGGTATTAATAGGGTGATGATATCTTTATTCTTTATATCAACATTTTTCACTTCTAAACTCATTTCCAAAATTGCATCTTTATCTACAGTAACTAGCAAATTAGACTCGTTTGCAAATGCAACCTCGATTTGCACTAAATATAAGAATAAACTGAATATTAAAATCCTTCTCATACTTTCACCTAAATACGTATTGCTGTTGAGATTAAATAGAGTATATTTAGAGCCCAAAATATAATCAAGAAATATAGAGACAAATTCAACTTCCCTACTAACTTTTTATTTTTCTTCATAAATCCAATGTCATCCCCATCCCAATTGGATTCATTAATCGAAAAACTCTTTAAGACATTATTGAGAACAGAATATAAAATCACCCAACCAGACAATAAAAAGATATATCCTATTATTGATGCAAAATACATTATTATATGAATTGTAGCAAAAAACCTAAGATCCCTTAATTCATATCGGCCTATTCCATCTAATGCAAAACCTGAGCTTAAAACATACACCAGGAGCAACATTAAACTAAAAACCAATAAACTAAATTTCCTTAAATTTTCATCATTAATCACATTCATCTCTCCTAAATTACTTTTTTCCTCATCGCTCAATATTAACAAAAAATGATTAAAAAAACAAAAAGTGTAAAAGTATTTTCTCGCTACTTATAGAATATTTAAATATTAATGAACACCATTTAGAAAACAGCCGAAAATAAAAATAACTTCCCAGTGATCTCCATTGGGAGGTAATATTGCTCGATTTATATCTTAGGCTGTTTTCGTAAATCACCAGTTAATCCTTTTCTTCTTAAGCTAACCTGCCCCGTTAGTTAAAGAACAGAGAATTATTAAGTAATGTTGTCTAGAGAATAGACAATGGTAAATGAAATAACTCCAATGCTTAAGAAATTTAAGTACAATAAAGGGGGGAAGAATCAAATGAAAGAGAAAAAGGATGATGGGATGGGGACTATGAATCAAGAAGAAAACCAAGTTGATATTGAACAATATTATGCTACTCGTGAATCAATCGGTGAAGTATTATCGGGAGAAGCGTTAGCTAAAGCAACAATTAAGTATATGAAAGAGCTAGCTAGTAAAATTTCTCCTGAAGAAGAAGCGGCATTTAGAAAAGAACTGTTAGAATTGAGAGGAAAAAGGGGAAAATAATATTAGGTGAGCATCTAATAATAGTAATGCAAGGATTACTTAATGATGAATATAAATAATTTGTAAAAAGCAAATGTTATACAAGATCTAATGCTAAAGATGCTAGTTAAGGAGGTTGCCATTGTGAAACCGGAAACCACATTTTTAACAAAAAACGTAGTATGGAATATTGATGGCAAACAATATGTAGTCGAAAACGTCCCCTATTCTGAATTAAAAGCTGAAGAAAATGAATACTTCGATATGGACGTTTCTATTCGTTTAACGATGCTACGTGATTTAATGCTTATGGAAGAAATACCGTCTAAAATAGATTATAGTATGGTAGCGAATTTTGAAGTTTAGCCTATACTTGATGCATATTCATAAAACTTCTAATGACTTATTAGGGGGTTTATTTTTTCTTTTTTAGGCTGTTTTAGCAAGAATTACGTTGTTAAAAGGTTGATAAATGAATTTTATGAGGTCTGATGGAGCTTAGTAATATATAATTAAAACAACTTAAAAGGGGTGTATTTATATGACAAACAATGAAAGAGCCTCCGGTGGGATTTGAAAGTTCTGAAGAGTATTTTGCAAAGCGAATAGTTGATGAATCTGAATTGTTGGAAGGCGAAGAGTTGGTGGCAAAGTCCATTAAACTTATTGACGAACTTTATGAGAAACGTGATCGTGAAGAGTTTTCCGGAGACTGTGAACGCTTTGAAGATTATGCTGAGTTTGAGGCTTATGTTTTAAAACGGATGGCAAACGAGTTAGGAACACAGCTAGAAGGAGAAGAATCAATTAAAGCAACTACTGAATTTTTATCAAAGATTACAGAGGAACATAAAGATTATTTAGAGAGTGTTAGAGAGCGTTGTTTAGAAATGAGACACCCAAAAAAGCCGTTGTAATCGAAAAGAAGGAAATTGAAATAACTCAAATTGATTTTATTGAACAAATGATTAGACATAACCGATATCCTGTTCAAGGACTTCATTTCAGAGTTGGAGGTACTAGAAGATCAATTTGCTATCGAAAAGGATCTAGAGAAAGTGAAGTACATTAAACAAGTGCTAATGCTTTTAGAATAACAACAATCTTTGGGAAAACAGCCTTAAAAAAAGATGCAATTTAGTTCTGCATCTTAGAAATTGCCCCAACAGCATAATTTAGTAGCCGTAGTCAAAACCGTAGTCAAAGCTATTTTTATAGCAATTAAAATAGCCCTTAAACATTGATATAACAGCTTTTTTTATAATTTGCGGCTTTCCTCCCGCCGTCTCCATATATATAGTGACTACAGGCGTAATCATATCATATGACGTAAAGTATAAATTTTCCGTTTGGAATTTTTATGCTTTATTTCATTTTAGGAATTTTTATTATCGATTGAGTGTAAGGTAACGGGAATAATGTTTAGTTTTGTGTGATTTTGTTATTAAAAGCATAGCTTTGCCTTGTTGGCAGGTGATAATACAGCTGTAGTTCAATAAAACTCACAGAATGGCAATTATATAACTATAAGAGACCTATTAAATAAAATGGGATATTTTAAATTTAAAATCTAATTTATTACAAAATTTAATTAATGTAAAAGTGATAAAAAAATTTCAGGGGGATTGCCAATATTTTTGTGTAATTGATAATCTAACCTTTTCCAATAGATCATCACCACAAAGTTTTATATCCTTCTAACTGTGGAACAAGGAAGCGTCAGGTGATTCTTCTTTTGAAGATGCTCTTTGCGTTTTGTATATTTCTTAATTCTTTGATTAAACTACACAAATTCCCTTGGGAATCTTAACTACACATCCTATATATTGTAATATATAGATTGAAGGGAGAGGTTATTATGAGCTTTCAAACACCAATGACAATCAAAGAAGTAATTGATAATATTCGTCGACATGAATATGTGCTACCAGCAATTCAGCGTGAATTCGTGTGGGATACAGAGCAAATTGAGCATTTATTTGATTCAATTATGCAAGGCTATCCAGTGGGGTCGTTTTTATTTTGGAAGGTATATAAGGAAAATAATTCAAAGTTTCAATTTTATGAATTTATTCGTGATTATCATGAGAAGACGAATAAACATAACAGGGTAGCAGAAATTGATCGTGATACGGATTTAACGGCTATTTTAGATGGTCAGCAACGTTTAACATCATTATTTCTTGGCTTGTTAGGTAGCTATTCCTATAAAATGCCGCGCATGCGTAGAGAAAATCCGAATGCCTATCCGAAACGTTTTTTATATTTAGACATATTAGCAGAGTCTGAAGATTTTGATATGAAATATGACTTTTTATTTTTGGCTGAAAAAGAGGCAGCTGAGGATAATGCGAAAGGTGTAGCACATTGGTTCAAGGTTGGAGATATTTTAAAGTATGAGGAGCCATTTGAAATTAATAATTACATTATGGATAAAGAGTTAAATGCGTTGCCGCAATATAAATTTATTAGTTCTACACTATTTAATCTACATAAGGTAATTCATCAGTCACCGATTGTTAATTACTATTTGGAGAAAGATCAAGAGTTAGATAAGGTGCTCAATATTTTTATCCGAGTAAATAGTGGAGGAACGGAGTTAAGTTATTCAGATTTATTGTTATCAATTGCGACTGCACAGTGGAAGCAAAAGGATGCACGTAAAGAAATCACAGAATTTGTAGATGAAATTAATCAAATAGGCAATGGTTTTTATTTCAATAAGGATTTCGTATTAAAAACGAGCCTTGTGCTATGTGATTTCCCTGATATTGCGTTTAAGGTGGATAATTTTAATGCTTCAACAATGCAAAAAATTGAGGAGAATTGGGATTCTATTAAAGAATCGATTCGCAAAGGTGTCCAGCTAATTGCAAGCTTCGGCTACTCAGAGCAGACATTAACTTCTAATAATGCGATAATACCGATCATTTATTATTTACATAAAGCGCAAGTTTCGAGTAATTATTATATTGATCAAAACTATAAAATTGATTGTAGCGATATTAAAAAGTGGTTAAACATCGCACTATTAAAGAAAGCATTTGGCGGTGCACCAGATACGATTATTATTAAGCTGCGTAAAATTATTGCAGAAAATCATCAGCAATTCCCGTTAACTGAAATTGTGCAAGCTTTCCGTGGAGAGGTGAAAAATTTCAGTTTCGATGATGATGAAATTGATAATTTATTGACCGCAAAATGTGGAAACAGTCGTACATTCTCGATTTTAGCAATTTTATATCCAACGCTAGATTATCGTAATCTGTTCCATTTAGATCATATTTTCCCTCGAAGCAGCTTTACGAAAAAGCGACTGCTAAATGCAGGTGTGGATGAGGAGAAAGTAGACGGTTATATAGCACAAGTAGATTCCATAGCGAATATTCAATTGCTCGAGGGCATCCCGAATATTCAAAAATCGGATAGTCCATTTAAAGAATGGCTTCAAAAAACGTACACAACAAATATGGAACAGAACTACTATATGAAATTGAATTACATTCCAAATATTGATTTAGAACTCACTAACTTCGAAGTATTTGTAATTGAACGAGAGAAATTACTCAAGCACAAGTTAAAACAAATTTTGCAGTAGTTAAATGGAATTGATTTGTGGTGTTTGTAATCTTAAATTTCGTATTTGATAGAGCACAGAGGGAAGGGTTTAGGAAACCTTTCCCTCTGTAATTTTCAAATAATAAATCTTGTTTAAGATATATACGTTGGGTGTATAATCCCACATTTCGTTTTGTAGAGTTATTTTGAATCAAAGATTTATAAAATAAAGGAATATCGTTTAAAAAAGAGAGGAGTATTATATGGATTTAACAAAGCTTATCAAGGAGAATATTCAGATTTCTTTCGCAGTAGCTCTTTCCTTATTTTTTATTCAGATCTTTATTATGCAGGTCTATACAAGCCTGAGAAACAAACTTATGTACACTAACTTTTGGAAGTATTTAACTGAGAGGAATATTTCACGAACGATTACATATGTAGTACTACCTATAGTTTTACTATCTTCGCTCACAGCTTTTCAACAAAAATATGGTATTATACAGCTTGGGAAAGAGGATAATTATATTGCGTTGGTTATTAGCATTCTAACTTTATACGGTATTTTATATACTTTTCTGCAGTTTACAATTGGTTATGCCCTTCAAAATAAAAATGATAAGTACTGGGGGCGAAGTATAACTAAGGATTTCATTCTTAAACGTCTAGGTTTCGAAATATTTAAATCCACATTTTTTAAGATACTTTTGCTATATGCTGTTATTTACCCAACTATAAGTAAGACTACTATTTTAAGAATTAAAAACTTTAACATTCCCCTTAGCAATACAATTCCTCAAGCCTTTTGGGAAGTGAGTGTATCGTTCATTTATATTCTGTATGCATATTTATTTTTACAAAGCCTAAGCAGCATGAAAACGTTATATAATACTCTGGAGAGAAGAGACTCGAGGTTAGAATGGAAAATAGAATCGGCTGTAGCTGAAGAATATAAGTATTATTTCGATTATTCTTACAAGAATAATCGTGATTATTTTTTAAATAAACTGTTTGATGAGTTAAAACCATTAGATCAAAAAGAACAAGGTAAAATGTTGATGTATATTTTAGGAGAGATATTCAGCTCAGAATCTTTTCCTAAAAATCAACAAGGAGGTCTATTTAAACTTTTCAAACAGGATGAATATTTATTTAGTCATGGACCGTTTTATCTAGATAGATTATTTAATAGCCTTTATGTAAAAATAGAAGAGTGTAATATTCAATTAAGTTTACGTGAGTTATTAGCTATATATAGATGGCATGATAATGCTATTTATAGCAGTTTAAGAAGTTCGAATAAACATGATGATTTACTGAATGGAGATGTTCTCGATGAACTAATTAGTGTCTACTCTAGAAAAAAAAATTTATCTTATAATGAAGACTGTCCTTATTTTAAGTTGCCATCTATCATCGAAAAGCGTATATCCTCCTACAAAGATATTGAGGAAATTCATAGTCAAATTATCCAAAAACAAGGTTTCAAATTTGTCTTAGATAACAAAGTAAATGCTTCAGAACATACAGACTCTTATGACATGATGGTTAATAGTTACTATCAATATTTTTATAAAATGTTGGATTATTATGGGGATTATTTAAGCATTCTAAAATACAATCATTATTCCGGATTCTTTGGAACATTTGGAAAAAGTATAATGAATGAACAGGAAAGTGAAATTATTTATGGTTATTTAATTAATATGGAATTTACAGAACAAAATAAAGATTATGCTATTTTTTTAACAAGTAAGCTAGATTTTAAGTATAGAGCATCCTTCATTTTCTATAACATTCTATACACAGGACCTTCGCGAAAATGGGAAAAAGAAATTCTGTTTTTTAAATATATAATAAATAGAAATATGATGGATGAATCAGTTCGTGATGAACATATACTAGAATTTGTTTGTAATAAAATTAAAAAACATAGAATCGATAGTGACTTGATTAAATGGATAATTAAAAATATCACTATTTCACAACTTAATGAAGAGATTCTTAAAAGATGTCTATCAGAGCAACATATGTCTTATGCTAAATTTCTTAAATTAAAATATATTTTTACTGAACATCATTTTTGCTCATTATATTTCTATGATTTTGATTTTGACATAGTGAATTTTAAACCTCATTCAAATTGGGAACTAGATTTATTAAAGGATATTATGCAAACTCCTGAGTTATTAAAAGAACAATTTTTTTCTCAACATTTGTTTTATTATTGCCAGAAAATTTCATATGAAACAGAGCATTTTCATTACGAACGTAATTTTAGATTATTCCTTATCAATAGTTCCTTCCAGCTCTCGGAAAAACAATTCATTGATTTGCTTGATAACCGTTATTTAGGCAGAGGTATCATAGATTTTTTAATTTTACAATTAGTTAAATCAAAGTACAAATATCTAACGGAAGGGGTAGCCTACAAATCGTTTTCTACTGAGGTGAGAAAAATCATAAGGGAAGCAAATATGTCTGTTAATAGCTATATAAATGAATTAGTTAGTCAGGCTAATAAATGTAGGGATGGAATTATTTACGAAGAAGAAAAGAATGAAATTGTCCAAATAGTAGAGAAGATGATTAAGATAACAAAATAAAAGTAGTGATCTGATTAAGGAAATATAAAAAAAGCAAGTAATTATAAAAAAACCTTCTCTGTAATAGAAATGGCAAGAATAGATGAGGGAATTGCAACTTGGAGGATTTGATTATCAAATCCTCTTTTCTTGTTATACCCTTAGGCTTTCTTAATGTCTATAATAAAATAAATTAGTACAAAGATTGTCTTTCATGTCTAACACGTTTTTTTGAAAAATCCTCTTTGTTGCATTAGCTTTCTTTTAAATATAGATCTATTCGATTTCACTACATCTATATACTTTATAAAAAACAACTAAATTAATGGAAAACGATTATGCCAAAATAAAGAGACGTTGTTTTTGCAACGGTTTTTTATACAAAAAAAAGCATGAATTATAATAGGTTAAATACAAAAAAAGAGTATTTAAAAGTAATTAGTTATTTAAATAAACTAGAAGTAGTGTGTAATTTTGAAAATCATTCAGAATTTTTGAGATTCTTACAAATTTATATGCGATCTTTAACGAGATTAGGAATTTGTCATGCAAGGGAGTATCTCGATGACTATTCTAATTTTGAGCAAGCAAGTACACAAATAGCTAAATTAGAATTGATAAAAAAACAATTAGTCAATACCAAAATCCATCACCAAAGTTTAGGGATTGTAGCAATGCAAGATGATTTGACTATAATTATTGCTTTTTTAGATAAATTGTTAGAAATCATCCAATTCAATATTAATTTAGCTAATTTACAGAGTAACAATGATAGGAGAGCTGGTTTACAAGTTAATAGAAGTCATTTGGAATCATTTGATAATTTAGAAAACTGTTAAATGAACAAATAGATCTTAATTCCGTTTTTAATGATCTTAACGAGAGTTATATAAAAGTGAAATTTCTTATAACAAATAACGGAATTAGTAAAGAGGAAAGAACTACAAATAAAGAATGGATCGAAGTAAAAAATCCAATCGTTTTGATGAATCTTTTTTCAAAACGATTGGATTATTCAATGAAAATCAATAGTTTTTAAAGCAACACCCATCACATTAAAGTGATAAAGTTCAGGCTTTCCTTGGTTTCGGATATCCAATAAGGATAGCGATAATCCCGCAAATCCCTATCAAAATCGGATAGAAAGAGTATTGCAACATGCTCACTGGCGATATTCCAGCAACGCTTGCGGCTGCCAGGAACTGGGCTCCGTATGGCAGAAGACCTTGGGTTGTACAGGAGAAAATATCTAATATACTTGCGGACTTTCTCGGCTCAATCCCATACTGGTCAGCAATATTTTTTGCAAGCGGACCAGCAATTAAAATAGCAATTGTATTATTGGCTGTAGATAAATTAGTTAGCCCCACAAGACCGGCAATCCCGAATTCAGCACCCTTTTTCGATTTAATTCTTCGTGTGGCAAGGTGAAGTAGGAAGTCAATCCCTCCGTTAAGCTTAATAATTTCCACCATTCCAGCTATTAAGATCGCAAGAAATGCCATTTCATACATGCCTGACATTCCTTCGCCGATCTTTTGAAAAAGGTCCATTAACTGATAGCTGCCATCCGCTAAGCCGACAGCCCCGGCCAGAACAATCCCAAATGCAAGAACAAGGAAAACATTCATGCCAATTAGCGCAAAAATAATAACTAATACATAAGGAACAATTTTTATCCAACTATAGCTTAAATGCTCTACTTGTGTCGCAGTTCCACCCATTGTGATAATTCCTAAAATAATGCTCGTTACAATAGCTGCTGGCAACACAATCCAAAAATTCACCTTAAATTTATCTTTCATTTGTGCGCCTTGTGAACGAACGGCAGTAATGGTTGTATCTGAAATAAAGGATAAATTATCGCCAAACATCGATCCTCCAACAATAGCTGCCATTACTAAAGCCATTGAAAAGTCGGTATGCTCACTGATCCCAACTCCAATTGGCGCCAGTGCAACAATCGTTCCTACTGAAGTACCCATTGATAGGGAGATAAAGCAGGCGATGATGAATAAGCCTACGACAAGGAGATTTTGCGGAATGACCGACAAAGCAAAGTTAACAGTGGAGTCCACTGCTCCCATACCTTTTGCTACTTCTGAAAAGGCGCCAGCTAATAGAAAAATAACAACCATCAGCATGACATTTAAATTTCCTGCGCCTTTACAAAAAATATCAACTTTATGTGAAAATGATTCTTTTCGATTCATCGCCAGAGCCACAGCGCCCGCAATGGCAATGGCTACAATGACTGGGAAGGCGTAAAAATCACCTGTAATAACCCCTGAACCAATAAATAAAATCAAAAAAACAACAAATGGGATTAGCGCCCATGGATTTTCTTTCTTCATTGTTCTACCTCCAAAAATTAAAAATGGATCGTCTTTGTCCATTTTTCTCTAAAAAAAGACCTCTTCTTGAAAAACAAGAAGAGGTCTTATATTTATAAAACACTCCTCTTATCTATCAAGCCTTTGCTTGCTGGATTTGGCACAGTAACTTAATCACAAAGTTCCGCTGCCGAGATTTCATAGGGCCAGTCCCTCCATCTCTCTTGATAAGAAGAAAAACATATTATTTTTTGCACAATAATGAAATATTATAATAAAACATCTATATTTGCAACTTATTTTTAATCAAATTGAATTTCAAAACGACATAAAAGTACTTTTTCTCAAAAAGGTCTGCTTTAAGGCTACTAAGAGAAGCTTTAAATTCTCGCGAAATTTAGTGCCTTTAATCTCTTGAAACTGAAAAAGATTTAATATTATTCATCTGGTAATGGATTTTTTTGACAATATAGTAATCGTAAACTATAGTAAAAATACAATATTTAAATAATATTAAAAATGAAATGGAACGTTTCCTAAAGCTAAGGGTGAATTTATGAGTAATTTTATTGTAATGCAAAATGCTACACACGAGGAAGAAATTATCGGAGGATATATGTGGTCCCCGCAAAAAAATAAAAATGGAAATAGCAATCATGCGTATGAACGAATGGCTACAATTAAGGCTGGTAATAAAATTTACAGCTGTTATGGTCAAGCGATTCGTGCGGTAGGTATAGCGACGTCAGATTGTTATATTGCAGAACAACCACATGAGCTACAAGAGAAAAATCTATGGTCAGACGATGGGTATAAAGTGGATGTAGATTTCACAATTTTAGAACATCCAATTATAATTAGAGCTGTTTGGGGAGATATGGAATCTGATCGTCCGCAAAAATATTCTGCCTTTCAAGAAAATGGACATGGAAATCAGGCTTACTTATTTCCATGTCCTGAAGCTTGGGCTAGCTTGTTTGACAGCTTTCTGAACGAAGATAGCTCAGAGGCTGGAGCAGAAGCAGAACTAATAGAAGATGGTGAAATTAACGAGGAAACGTTTGCGACTTCTAGTTACGAGCAGGGAGAGTCTAGAGTTAGTAATAGGGTAGCGGGTAGTACAAAGAAACGTGGTCGAGTAGTAAGCCAAGAACAGCTACAAAAAGACTTGAAAAAGCGTAAAAAAATTGGTGATATTGCAGAACAAAAAGTATTTGAATATGTAAAAAAGAAAGTAATAGAAGTATTCGGAGAACAATACGGAGAGCAGGTAGAGCATGTTGCGCAAACACAAGGTGACGGATTAGGATACGATATTACAGCGTTCGATTATTTACAGCCACAGTCTCCTCCAAGACCAATAAAAATTGAAGTGAAGGGTACAACATCAACAAGTACAAGCGCAGTCTATTCAATTTCTTATCCTGAATTGGAAAAATTTATTCAGTATAAGGATGAAATGTGGCTAGTACGTGTATATGGTGTAGGTAAGAAAAGTGAAATGAAAATGGAAATAGATAATGACTTTAGTAGTTATCACTCAGTAAGTGATTTGCTGACACGTAAGTATGCATATATTCCATCAACTATTGATGTATATGGCACACGAGTGGAGAGTAATAAATATAGATAAAAAATAGGGTTTGAAAATTCACTACATAAGAAAGACTCGACATACATAAAAAATGCAGCAAACTTCAAATAAGTTTGCTGCATTTTTCTTTCGGTTTATAAACCTTCCTCAAAAAAGTCTAAATCCATACGTTTTATTGTAAAGGTTTGTACATTCGATACACCTACATTGTATAAAAACATTAACTCAGTAAGTTTCATCCCATCAATTAAAATTAATGATTTCTCGATACTCTCGGAATATGCAATTGCTTCTTTCGTAAAACGAGAGGTAGTGATAAAAATGCCTTTGTTAGCTTTAAAGCCTACCAAGCTTCCAACAAATGCTTGGATATCAGGTCTTGAAACTGGATTTGTCCAACGTTTTCCCTGTAAGTAGATTTTATCTAATCCGAGGATGTCTTCTTTCACAATGCCATCGATTCCTCCATCACCCGATTTCCCTACTGCTTTCCCGGCATCTGAAATCGATCCCCCGTAACCCATTGCTACGATTAAGTTAACAATTAATTGCTCAAAGAATTGAGGGGAGCATTCCATAATTTTTTCTAATAGTTCAGTTTGCAATGACTGCTTTAAGATTTGATAGTTTTCATTCATAATTTCTAAGGGGGTTCTGGAATCCTCAGAAATAACTGTTTTTATATAAGAATCTGTGGAAGGTTTTGTCCGGTTTTTAAATTCTAAAAATTGAGGGTAACGTTCTAATACTTTCTGATTGATTTCTTTAACAGACGAATCTAGAAGAAGTCTTAAGCCTTCAGGTGTAATTTTAAATACAGCGCGTTTTGGACTACTAATGAGACCAGCATTTTTAAGGTATGTACGTGCCCAACCTATTCGATTGACGACAACTGTTTGATTTCCACTAGGGAGAAGTTCTTCTACTTGTTCTTCTGATAAATTGAAATATTGAGGTAGGAATTCATATAATTCTTTTAATGTATGCTCATTTTCATCTTTGAGATAGTCTAAAAACGGAAACATAAACTGTTCATAAGTAGGTATTTGCAAGTGAGTCATCCCTTTGTATTAATGTTAAAAAACCTATACTTTTATTTTACGATAATTGTATAAGATATGGGACATAATGTTAGATTATAAGGAAGATATATAAGTTATAAAACCTGAGAATTATAAGATAAAAAAACTCAATAGATATGGTAAGAACGACCAATACTATTGAGCTTTTTGTATTCAGCTTTTTAAACTTTAAAAGGTAGAGATTAAATTTCGTTAATCCCACGCTCTATTAATTTGGCATAATCTTTAATATAGGTTTTATACTACAATAAAGATTTTAACATTCCTGAAATTCTGTATACTTAGTCTAAAATAACTGCTAAATTATTTTTATCGACTTTACCATTTAACGTTAAAGGTAATTTATTTAATTCAACATAATAAGACGGTACCATAAAATCAGGCAAAAATTGCAGCAAGTATTCTTTTAATTCTACGGCAGAATTTTGCTCATTCATCACTATATAAGCCGTTAGATATTTATTTTTATTTTTATTTTCTCTTGCAATAACACAAGCCTCTTCAATGGAAGGATGTTGTAAAAGTTTTTCTTCAACTTCACCAGGCTCAGTTCTTCTCCCACCAATTTTTATTTGATTATCAATTCTACCCAAAAATTCAATATTCCCATCAGGTGACCATCGTGCTAAATCACCACAAATATACATTTTCTCATTTTCTACGAATGGATTTTGCGTATAACGTTCACTAGTCAAATCAGGACGATTTAAATATTCTCGAGAAACGCCTACGCCTGATATACATACTTCTCCAGGAACACCAATAGGGGCAGGCTGACGATTTTTATCTAAAATATAGACTTTATAGTTAGCAATAGGTTTACCAGTTGGAATATTATTTCCTACCTTCTCACTTGTTACTTCATAATATGAAATACAAACAGTAGTTTCAGAAGGGCCGTAGGTGTTATATATTTTTACTTTGTCAATCAAATTACTGATATATTCTTTTCTTAACACATCGCCGCCGCTAATCATTGTATGCAATGATTCAACAAGAGGATATTTATTTAATTCATTCAATAATAGTGGAAATCCACTAATCATTGTGACTTTATTATTTCTCATTATATCTAGAAGTTTTTCTGTAGAGGCTACATCATCCCTACAAGCTATAACTAAAGTTCCGCCTGTAAGCAAGATTGGGAAAATTTCTTCTACAGAAATATCAAATGATACTGTTGATTGTTGTAGCATAATATCATTTTCGTTTATGTTGAATTCATTTCTAAAACTATGATAATAGCCTACAACATTTCTATGTTCAACAGCAACTCCTTTTGGTTGGCCGGTTGAACCAGAAGTATATAAAGTATACATTAGATTATTTACATCATGTAATTTATCTAAATTACTAGTAGGATAATGATGTAAAGGGGAATCGTCTAAATATATTTTCTCGCAAGGAATTGATAATTCTATATTTATATGGCTATGAGTTAATAGTAAATTTATATCTGCTTGTTCAAACATATAATTAATACGTTCTAACGGGTAAGCTGGATCAACTGGGAGATATGCTCCTCCCGCTTTAAGGACAGCAAACATACAAATTATCAAATCTTCTGATCGTTCTACTATTAAACCAACTAATTTTTCTGGTTTAACACCTTTTTGGCGTAATAAATGTGCTAATTGATTTGATTTTTCATTTAGTTCTTTATAGGTTAATTTTCTATCTTGGCAAATCAATGCGATTCTATCTGGCCCTTTTTTAACTTGATATTCAAAAAATTCATCAATGGTTTTAGTTGAATCGTAATTAAGTAGATGGGAATTAAAATCATATAATACTTGATGTTTTTCTGTTTCTGAAAGAATATTGATGGCATTAAATGTTTTATGTGGGTTTGATAGTAGGTCAGTTAATATATTAATGAAATGTTCGTTCACTTTAGAAATTGTAAAAGTATTAAATAATTCAACATTATAAAGGACAGTACATTCCAATAAAGAATCTACCTCTAAACTTATATCAATCTTGTAAGTTTCACAGAGTCGTTGAATGTTTTCATCCTTTTCACCAATCAATAAAGCAGAACCAAATAGTCCATTTTTAAATTTTATTTGACTATAAGATGCAACTTCTTCTAAAGCCAGATCTTCATATTGCTGTCTTAGTTTCGTCTCGTATTCAATTTGCTTAACGTATTCTAATCCTGTTGTATTAATATTAGATTTAACACAAAAAGGTAAAATGTTTTTATCAATAGTCATTGTACCGAACATAACATGATTTATATCATTATACTTTTGTAGTAAAATTCCCCATGCTGAATATAAAATAGAAGTAACATTAACACTGTAAGTTCTAGCAAATTTCCAAATTGACTGTTTGGTTTCCTCGTCTAAAATAAAGTTTTCTCTTGTCAATTGGAAACCATTATTATTAAATGTGCCTAAAGGTACAACCGTTTTCAATTCAAACTCTTGTAAAATAGTTTTCCAATACTTGTCCTTTGTATCTTGCTTTGCAACTTGCATTAATGTCATCCCCTTTAATAATATATTTCATACCATTGTATATAGGAGCCGTGTTCTATTTTGTTAATATATGTTCATTCTGAATCATGTCCTCTTTTATCTCTTGGCTAGTAACAGTTTTATTTTGGAAGTAAATCAATATTGTTAAACTGATTAAGAGAAAGAAACCTCCAGTAATTTGAGAAAAATGTAACCGTTCATTTAAAAATACAAGAGCAAATACAGAGGTAAAGACAGGTTCTACCATACTAATCATCGATACGTTAGAAGAACTTAATAATTCTAGTGACTTAAAAAATGCTATTTCAGCAATAATGGTTGAGAGAAATACCATACATGCTATGTATAGCCATGCATGAGCATTAAAATCAAAAGAAATTTCCTGCTTTACTAAACCAAATGTGAAAACACCCATTCCTGCAAATAGCGTTGTATAAGCACTGATTATCACAGGAGAATTATTGATCGTTACTTTTTTTCCAACAATCATATATATGGCAAATACTAAAGCTGCTAGAAGGGATAATACTACTCCATAAATATTCATTTTATCTAATGAAACTCCCAGTAAATAAATCATGCTAATGAAAGCTGCCACTAAAGAGATCATAGATCCAATATTCAACTTTTCTTTATATAAAAAATAGGAAATGATACAAACCAATAAAGGGAAACAATAGAGGAGTAGGACTGCCATAGATGAGGAGATATATTTTATTGATTCAAAATGAAAAATAGATAATAGTGTAAATAATACACCACCTAATAAGAAAAGATTTGTAATATCTTGTTTTCCTATTTTTATATTTATGCCTCTAAAAAGGAAAAACGAAAAAAATATCACGGAACTTAATGCAAATCTTAAAAAAAGCAATGTGTAAACTGTCACCCCGTGCTCATAAGCTTTGACAGTAAAAATAGGCATAATCCCATAGCCTATAGCTGAAATAACAGCATATACAGCTCCTTTACTAAAGTTACTCATAGAGCTCACCCTCTTGTACATTATTTAGTAAGAGCCGTTCCGGACAGCTGAATCCTGTGAAAGGGAAACTATAGAAGTCAATTTTTATTCTTTAAATACATGAAACTTTTCCTCGAATGTTCCATTAGCCTCCTCCTTTAATCTGATATTTTTTAATTATCATATGGAAAATCTTAGTTGTTTATATAAATATACATTTTTACCTTTTTATTGTAAATACAGTTTTTTTATTATATTTTTTTGTTACCAATAATCACCATCTGATTTCGGGCGTAAATGTAAGAAAATGATGCAACAAAGTGATTATGAAAAGTACGAATAAAAAAAGAGACATATATAAAAAGCTCAATAGGTATGCCATAACTATTGAGCTTTTTATATTCAGAGAATTTCCACATGATTAATACAATAAATTTGACTGATCATCTAACAAAACATAAATATATTTAATTTAAACTAGTTTAATTTGTTTAATCTAAATCGGTATTTTTTTAAGTAAAGATACTAATGTTACAATTAAATATGCTGTAGCTAATGTTTTTGTCAATCCTTTATAATCGTTAGGTATATGTAGACTGGTGATAAACGCTATTACTGCCATTACTATATAAGTTAAAATGCTTTTTAATTTTGTATTTTTTATTGTAATTAAATACATTAATGATTCAGCAAATAAAATAATAAGTAATAAAATAAATATATTTATTAATACATAACCCAAAGTCTTCACCTTCTTTTAAACGATTAAAAAAGGATATCAAACAATTAATACTCTTTATTGATACCTTTTTTTATAAAATTAAATTTTCTAATAATAGTCTCGTGCACCTAACCATTCCCTTAGTTAAAACTATGCGGGTGTATTCTTAGGGCCAAACATACAATAACCAATCTAGATTGTTTAGTTATAGAACCTGAGGATAATAAAAAATGTAGGGGTATTTGCAGGAATTGATAATGAACTGCTACAGGAGGATGAAGAGGTAGATAGTTTACTAGAAAGCCTAAAACCAGATTTACTTTCTTTATTCGAGCTTACGAATGACCTAAAAAAATTAAAGCCTTGGCAATATTTAAGAGATGATGAAGTCGTTATCATTGACTTTGAAGATGCAGATTACAAAGTACTTGTTTCTGTTATGGGAGCTGGTGGTGAAGAGTTTGGATTGATGATTTTTGACATGGAACTCCAAACTGCACCTCCAATTGTAAGATGGTATGTCTAACAATTGGAGCGCAGTTCAAATACGGATCAGCATTTTTTATATCACTATTTCAAATTAAATCATACTTTTTTAGATTGAGTTGGCACAAATATGGTACAAGTATTTCAGAGGCTAACCTTCAAAAAAGGTCAGCCACTTTTACAATTTATTTCTAAAAATGAGGTTGTTGCTCAATCAATTTCCTCAATCACTACGGTTTAGGTTTACTACTTGATTAGCAATATAAAATTTACCCTCTCGTTTATACACTACAGATTTTGGAAATTCATCTCCGTTTTTTCTTTCATATATAGGAGTACCCTTATTTAAAGAATTAGACTCAAAATTATTATCCGGAATTTGATATCTATTTATTTTTTGCTTAATCTCCCCCAATTTTCTTACTACTTGGGAATTTCAACTGGTTCCCAGGTTACGACATAGACTGTATCTTGAATTTTTAGCATCTCTACAAGATTGTGTTTGCTCTCGTAAACCTTATCATAAGTTATAAGCAAGGCAACTATAAGTATTGTTATACTAATAATCCAAAATGTTTTTTTGTTTTTCATACGGAACACTACTCTCTATTTATTTCTACTCGTAACATATGTACTTGAGCATTGCTTACATATTTTGTCGTGGAACCATTGTATATTCCTGCTCCATTATATTTCTTCACATTGTATTTAGTCACATCCATGATATTTCCTCCTTCTTTATTTTCCCCGAGTATATTACAAGCATATCAGTAGCTTTAAATAATAAAAAATCAACTTTTGTTATAAATTGAACTAAAATTGATAAAAATCGGAAAAAAGCTATTGTAATGGACTTTGTAGAAAGTTATTTGAGGAGTGAGAGAGTTTATGAAAACTGTGAAAATGGATTTATTTAAAAGAATAGTGTACAATTATTCAACATTTTCGTGTTTATAGCAAGTTAATATACGTTCAAACAAATCTTATAGGTAATAAAAATTATTTATAAACTATTAAGCAACCATACAAAATCCCACGGAAAGGGTGTAGCCTTTTCCGTGGGATTTCTTTTTAAAGTAACTACCTATCCCCGATAAACACTTTCACATGTATCAGGTGCTGGTTCATAGAAGCAATGATTTTTAAATTGACCAGTAAAAGGTTGACCGTACCATGTTGGTGGGCATGGTGCGTATGGATTGAAGTACCAAAGTGCGAATTTCGCTGGATGTTCTCTCCAGTAATCCAACGTCAGTTTGGCTAATCTTTTTTCATTAGGTCGCGCTCTTTGGTAAAATAAATTCCCTTTTTGAACCGCTTCAAAAGAAAAATTTCCTCCTTGTACCTGATAAATAACATCATTAATGGTTCTTAAATCTTTGAAGTCTGGACATTCTGCTACAAGACGATTCACAATGACATTGCCAACATATAGCATTCCTTGATTTCCTTCACCTTCCGCTTCCGCTCTCATCATCCTTGCCACTAAGCCAATGTCAGAATCTATATATTTTACTCTTGGCATTTTTTCACCTCCACCATATAGTATGAAAAAGAGCCTTCATTATTGTCATTTGAAAATCTAAACGTATCGACAACTAAAAAACACACCATCTATGCTGTCGGCAAAACGGCAAGAAGGTGTATTTATAGGGTAGTATTAAAAATTCTTTTTGAAGTACGGTGTTTTTTTCATCACGATACATACTGGAATTGCGATGATTAATCCGACAATGTTTTGGATTAAGTCTCCAGGAATGGATGCCATCGGGGCAACCCAGCTTTTGAACATAATCGCTTGCCCGATATAGTAAACCCCCATCATTACGGGCATAGCTACAACTGCTGCTAAAATGTTTAATCGGATGTCGTCGCCTCTACGTCCTTTAGACCAAGCGATTTTACCAACGATGGCGCCTTGTAATGCGCGGGAGATAATTGTAGTTGGCGCCCAAATTAACCAACCACCTACAATATCGAATAAGCCCATTCCGATTGCTCCGGCAAGTGCTCCCTTTTTAGGTCCGAATAAAATCGACGTGATTAATAGCATAGATGTCCCTAAGTGAATAAGGCCACCTTGCCCAAATGGTAGCCTAATATTAATAAACATTGTGGCGACGAAAACAAGTGCTGCTAAAATGGACGTAATCACCAAATCAAATGTTTTCGTGCGTGGTTTTGTATAGGATCGACTTTGTATTGTTTGCATTTGCATGTCCTCACTATGATGAATTTTTTGATAATTTTAATTTAGCAAAGGGCTGACTATCGTAAAAGTGCCAATTTGATAAAAATATTAAAGGTCAGTTTAATTTTTTATAAATATGCACATTTTCGCATCTTTCTAATTGTGATACGATGAAGAGAGTACAAGCAGGATTAGTTAGGTGGGGAGTATGATGAAAAAAGTTGCTGTAATTCAAGATATGTCATCCTTTGGGAAGTGCTCGTTAACTGCCGCGATGCCTGTGCTGTCAGTGATGGGAGTTCAGGCGGTGCCACTACCAACAGCGATTTTAACGGCACAAACAGGGTATCCGAGTTTTTATTGTGAGGATTTAACGTCAAAGATGGATTACTTTGTGGATGAGTGGAGCAAGCTTGGCGCGACCTTTGATGGCATACACACAGGCTTTGTGACAGGGAAGGAGCAAATCGATAATATTTTTCGATTTTTAAATGTGTTCCACTCAAGTGAAACGAAGCTGCTTGTCGATCCTGTAATGGGCGATTTGGGCGAGGTGTATAAAATGTATACAGGCGAGTTGCTTGATCGTATGAAAGCGCTAGCGAAGTGTGCAGACATTATTACGCCAAATGTTACGGAATGTTGTTTGCTTACAGGATTGTCATACGAGAAGCTACAAAGCTATCAAGATGATTCAGATTATCTTCAGACGTTAGAGGAAGCGGGTCAGCAGCTACAGCAGACGACAGGGGCAAACGTCATTATTACCGGTTTGAATCCGCCGCCAGCAGAGGCGAACAAGCGCTATGTAGGCAATATGTATGTCGATGCAGAACGTTCATTTTCTAGCATCCGAGAATATAACGGCGAGAGTTATTCAGGCACAGGTGATTTGTTTGCATCCGTCATAATGGGTGGCATGATGCGCGGGCAGGATTTAGTTGAATCGATGAAGCTTGCTGAGACGTTTTTAGCCGCTTCAATTGAAGCTACGTCAAAAGAGCATATTCCGCGCGAAGCAGGCGTGAATTTTGAAAAGTTTTTACGAATGCTCCTTTAGATATCTTTTTAATACGTTAATTGGTGGTACCGGCTATACTTCACGTCTTCTATTTAACGGGGGATGGATTTTTTGTAAAAAGGACATAATGAACTTCATGAATTGGGGAGGTGTATAATGGATTCAATTAGATATTACGTAGTGCAAGTAAATGATCTCTATTACCAGGGCGAAATAGACCTTCAATCATGCACAGATGATGAAGAACAGGCCTTTGCGTTTACGGATATTGTGGCAGCAAACGAATTGGCTCATGAGATTAATGGAATCGTCCTGACAAGAGACGTCAGTTATAAGGAGCTAGAAGATCTTTCAGCACAATATCTGATTGAGTACGAAGCATTGCCAAAAGAAGAGCGTGACACTATAGAATCATTTTGTAGGGAGCTCAGTTTAGGAATGTTTGAATAAAAGTCGAATCGAATCTTTTCGGTTCTTTTTTTATGTAGTTTTTGATTGAACTTCAACCTATCTCTCTAAATCCAGAAAATTGTAAACAGCCCGTAGCCACGATTGATGGTACGGGCATTCTTCCTCAAAGATAAAAGAAAAAGCTTCGAAGAAACTAACTCTTCAAATGGCTTTGCTAAACGCTTTATTTAGACATGTTGAACACACAACTATTTAAAAACTACATGTAGAATTATGATCCGTCCCAAAGTATATATGAAAATGCTTGCTGCAATTTGGATTAAAAAGAGTATGACAATGCTTACAGTTTGTGCTATTCATATATTCATGAATCGTTAATTCCTTTTTGCAGACACCACAAAATATTGCCTTTTCATCAAAATCCTCTTTATCCCATGGCTGGATTGTATGATTTGAATTTTCCTCATGGCATTTATAGCAAGGATAATATTCGCCACAACATTTGAATTTTATTGAAATCGTATCTTGCTTATTAGAATAGTGTGTACATCTTCCTTGATCATCAATAACATTTCCTAGAATAATCATAGTTCTAACCTCTTTTCTTAAATGAACTGGACATAATTTTCTTAAGTTAATATTTCGCTGGACGCAATCAATCTATTATATTGCTCCCTCATCATTCTAAAATGATGCTTTTCGTGGATGGCAAGTAGCTGGATCGATTGAATAAGATTAGGGTAGTGGGCGATGGGATCAGGAAAGACAATATGCCCGGCAATATCCTCCTCAATATTTTTTACTAATTTTTGCATTGCGCTCGATTCATTTATTAGTAATTGTTCTATCTCATCACTGTTCAGCGTAAAACGTATTTTAGAGGGAGGCACTAATATTCCTGGAGCTCTCATGCCTCGTCCTTTTTTGCTTTTATATTCGTCGTAAATATCATGTATTTCAGTGGCGAATGGCTTGTTTCTCCGCATTTTCGCGTAAGGGGTAAGTAGTAGTGAAAATTTTGTTGCTGTTTTCAACATTTTTAGGATGAGATAAAGGTGATAGAAATGTTCGCCAATCGACCATTTATCTTCTTTCTCGCGATGCCATAGTTGCTCCTGCGAGAGTGAGTGAATACAAGGTAGGTAGTGAGTTCGCTGCTCTTGTAATGTATGAAAATGATGCGCCATATTGTTCGATTTCATAGTTGGAATCTCCTTTATGCTGTTATTCCTATTTTAGGAAACTTTGTGGTGAAAGTACATGAAACATTATTTATAATTGTCATAAAAATAAAAAATATCGGAGGAGGGGAACGAATGAATAGTAGACGTTTAGCAGCTACAGATGCTAAAGCCTATCAGAAATTACGATTAGAGGGATTACAACATAATCCAGAGGCATTTGGTTCTAGCTTTGAGGAGGAAAAGGATTCTCCGATCGAGCTGATTGCCAGCAGATTAAAATCACAGAGTTCTTATACGATAGGGGTATTTGATCAAGAAGAATTAGTGGGCGTAGCGACGTTAGTTCAGGAAAGTATGCTTAAGCTAAACCATAAAGCAGGTATCTATGCCGTTTATGTTTCTCCCGAAAAGCGTGGACTTGGCATTGGCAAGCATTTAATGGTTGAAGCAATTAATAAGGCAAAAGAGTTAGAGGGAGTTGAGCAGCTTAATTTAACAGTTGTGTCAACGAATGCTTCAGCGAAGAGACTGTATTCCTCTTTAGGTTTTGAGGTTTTTGGGACGGAGAAGAAGGCATTAAGAATAGATCAGCAATATTTTGATGAGGATTATATGGTTTTGTTTCTTTAATGAAAAAACTCCAATAGCTTTTTAGCCATTGGAGCTTTAATTTTTATGGAGATCCCCAAAGAAAAAATGAAAGCAAAGCAGTAATTAAAATAATCACAGTAATCATAAAAGCAACGTAGCTGCTAGCGTTGCTCGTTTTATTTTTCAATAGCTTTAGACTTAGTACTATATTAATTATCGATAAAGGGAATGCTAGCCAAAACCCTAAATGACCTAATCGTTCAATTTGTATGGGTGATTGATTGTAAAAATAATAATAGGTGATACCTAGAACAAGTAAAATTGACAGCACGATATTGGTCGATGCAATTTTATTGTTGCTAATCATAATTGCCTCCAATCGATCCTCTTCTTGATGTATAGTATGCATGAAATAAAAATCTGATAAAGAATTTATTTATAAGTGTCCTTATAGATCCCGGGATTACCTTTATCATCATTTGTTAAATGATAGCCATTTCTATATTTTCAGCTAGCAAAAAAATACCCTGAAAATGTTAGTAAATGTCTAACGTTTTCGGGGCAGAACAGGATACGTATCGTTAGTCGTAATATTCAGTAAACTCAATAGATACATCTCTTTAGCTTTTAGGACCTATTCTTTCACCTCTTGTTAACCAACTCCAACATATCTCGAAAAACTTCACTTTTTCTTGTAATAAATAGGGAAGGCCAATAAAAAACCAATACATAAAAGCAAGAATGAACACACCAGTTAATATACTGTCCATCTGTGTAGCGATAAAAATGCTAAGGAACATAATAAGAAGATATAGTATAGCTATTCTTTTGTAGGCTATCATAAAATTCCCCTCACTAATATTAATAATTGTGATTTCTAAAAATGAATTTTGGTTCTTTTAAGGTTCCTTAAATCCATAAAAAGCCATTAGATAAATCCAGCTAAACACTACTAATATAAACGAATTTAGGACGACTAAAATCATACGAGTGGGCCCTTTTATCCCTAAAATAGCGAATATTAATCCTAAAATTCCTGAAATAAATGGAATTGTTAAGCTAATTTCCAGGATGTATTGTGGAGCTAATCCAATAACAAATGTTAATAACAAGAAAGTTATTGATAAATACGTAAAAATTTTTCTTTGCAAATAGCACCGCCCCTTGTATGTAAAGAATATAAAAGTTGACTACACATTTACATGAATTTAGCTTATACAAAATCAAACCTTAACATAATTAATGTTAAGGTTTGACTCTATTACAACTATACCACATATGTTATTTATTTACAGTTTTTATCGTATCAAATAAACCTTTCTTTACTTGTTTTGCTATCGTTGTCAAATTCGGCACTTATATCACTTATTTAAAACTAAAATCCACCAAATAAAATTAGGTATTTCTAAACCTAAATTATTTGGTGGGTCTATTTTGTTAATAGATCATATTTCATTAGCATGAATCTGACAATATTCCCTCAATAAATTAGAAGAAATACTGGAATTTTGTATAAGATTTATTAGTAAGTCGCGTTCTTTTAGAGACAGACTGTCATTCGTTAAACAATTTGTATAAAATGATTGAACTTCTCTTGCTTTACAGTAACAGGCCATTAATTTTTCAATTTCCATGTGGATTACCCTCCTTTTTTGTAATTAAGAGATTTAATAACTTCAGATAACTCCATGATGACCGCTTCTAATTTATCTATTTTCCTTTCAAAGCGAATGAATAGATAGACTGTAATAGCAATAGGGAATCCAAAATTTCCTATTAGGCTAATCCAAATTGGAACATTTTCTGGTGTCATAATGTAAATCACCCTCCCTCTTACTCCAAATTAGTAATATAAGGTGATACTCGGATTCGAACCGAGGATCCAGGTTTTGCAGACCCTTGCCTTACCGCTTGGCTATATCAGCAAAATTGTAACTGTACTATGTAAAGAGGATCTTTCTATAATAAAAACAACCTTTCAGTAAAAACATATTATTTTGTCTTGGTTTCATTTCTTATGTTTTTGTCCTCTTTATAGTAAAAAGGAGGTCTCTAAGATGAAGTATGATATAACGGTATATTCAAGCGATGGATGTCAATATTGTGTTAAGTTGAAGGAATGGTTAGAGGAAAATAATATTACTTATATTAATAAAGATATTAATGAAGAGCACGTATTAAAGGAGTTTAAGCAATTTAATAGTAGCGCTATCCCATTTACTTTATTAGTCGCTGATCATAAAGAAGAGAGAATTATTGGTTATCAGCCAGAAAAAATAAAAGCTATATTAGTAGTTGAATGAGTTGGATTAAATCACCTTTTTTTTTATAAAAGGTGATTTTTTTACTCCTTTTAAGAACATTTGTTCTTGTTTTGGTTTATAATATAGATACGACATTCACTTTAAAATAGAAAGAAGGCGGATATATTGGAGGGATAATAAATGGAGAATCAAAAAGTAGAGGAATTCTTCTATAGAAATAATGAGCAGGTTAACAATCCAATCATAAAAAGCTTTTTGTCGGATTCCAATAATCTTTATTTGGTGCAACAGGCGATTTTATATCCAACCGAACATAATAAGAAACTTGTCGATGAATCTTTCCAATTGCACTATATAAATGTTAGGAAAATCAAATATGTCAGTAATTTAATTTATTTCTTTAGCTTAGATTTTGATAAAAAAAGGAGAAGGCTGCAAAATCGTGCTTTATTAATATTAGATAAGGGCTTATCAGAAGAAGGTGGCACGACCGCGAAAGAGCTAATGGAAGATGCAAGCGTTGGAACGGGACTGGATTATTTAGTTGGTGGAGGATTATTGGACAATATTGAAGATGAACTGCTTTTAAAGTCTTTGCAAAAACTAACGGTTAAACAGCTTCAAATATTAGAGATGATTTATGTAAAAGAGCTTTCTATAAAAGATATAGCTCACACATTACAAACTACACCACAGAATATATCAAACCTTCATCGGAAGGCTTTAAATAAACTCAAAACTACACTCAGGGAAAAGGAGGAATAGTTTATGGCGATTTTAGAAAATCGATACAATGAAGAGACGCTAACGATTATAGAGAATTTCATACCGAAAATAAAACAATGTTTGCACAATACCGACTTTCAGGAAAGAGAAGACTTGGAACAAGAAATTAAATTGAAAATTATAGAAAAGCTTGCAACAGTAGATTTTCAGGATGCCCCTAGTTTTTGGGATATTCTCTCGTGAACTTTATACTCGGTTATCTCGAGTGGCCACCCGGCAACCTAAATTCCAACACCTTAAAATAAAACGATGTACATAGTAAAGATATTATGTACATCGTTTTATTAATGGATTAGCCTTTTAGGAAATCAGGCTTTTCGAAGCTTGGGTTTGGATATTTATAGAAGCCTTCGCCTGATGCTCGACCTAGTTTGCCTTTTTCGATATACTTTGTTCTTAAAAGGTTAGCTAATTTATTCAAGCTTTCATCATTAGTAGCAGCGGCTTTCGCTTCTACAATGTTGAGGGAAGTATTAATACCGATAATGTCAAGGATTGCGAATGGACCTAGTGGTGCTCCTGTTGCGATCATCCATGTTTTGTCGATTGTTTCTGGGTCTGCTATTTCTTTTACTAGTAGTGATTCAGCAGCATCTAAAAAGGGAACTAGTAATGAATTCAAAATATAGCCTGGTTGTTCTTTATATAACTGTAGTGGAACCATGCCGATTGCAAGTGCAAATTTTACGACTTCATCGAATACGTTCATATCAGTGCCAGGGTGTTTCATAATCTCGGCTGTGTTGTTTTTCCAAATCGTATTTGCAAAGTGAAGCGCCAAAAATTTCTCTGGGCGACCAGTTGCTTCTGCAAATTGGCTTGGTAATAAAGTTGAAGAGTTTGTTGCGAAAATTGTTTTAGCAGGGGCAACTTTACCAAGATTTGTGTAAAATTCTGTTTTAATTGTAACAACTTCTGGGATCGCCTCAATGACAAGATCAGCATTTGCAACGGCTTCCGATAAATCACTTTTAAATGATAAGCGTGCATAAGCAGCATTTACTTCTTCTTGAGTGGCACCTAGATCTTTTTGGTATAACGGTTTTAATTTTGTAATACGATCTTGTGCATTTTTTAATGCTTCATCATTAATATCGTATACTGTTACATTAAATCCTTTAAAAGCTGATTGATAAGCAATTTGACTACCTAGAACACCGCTACCTGCAACGGTAATATTTTGATAATCCATCCTAAATTCCTCCTTTGTTATTTTTTTCCTTATTACAATCCCATACTACTCCTTTCAATTTTGAAAAATCAAATGATAGCCAATGATAAAAAAAATTCTAAGCTGCATTAATTTTTCCGGGAGCATAACAATAAAAAAAACGCCATAGAGTGACGTTTAATTTTCAATAGCTACTAAAGCATTATCCATTTGGCGTTCATTATATTTTATTGCATTACTATTAGTCGATTCGAGTCCCTTAAAAGTATAATTAGAATTTTGATAAAACCCAAAGACAAAATCGTTGATAGGTGTTTCTTCCTCTCCATAATATCTATTCACTACAGTTGACTTAAAAATATTTCCTAGCATATATTCATCATTTTGTACGTCTGCCAAATATTTTTTGTTTTTATATTCGGCAATAATGTAATCCTCGAATTCTTTGATTTCAGCCTTTGTAGCTGGATACTTTTTAGCGTAGGCTACAATTGTATCGAACTTTTCAGTAGGAGGACTATTAAGAGACGCAATTTCCTTTACGTTATCCTGCCAAGTTACATCTTCTGTTTCTACTTTAGCTACAGGCTCTTTTTCAGACGTATTAGCTACATTTGCTTTATTTACTTCATATTCAGGGGAAATATCCCAATAGGCTAACATACATAAAATCATAAAGATTATGGGAATCGCAGTAAATTTCAGCATTTTCAGAGCTTTAATTCTGTCCAATTTGATGAAATGGAAAACGGCAAGAAGAAGAAATACAACTATCATAATGATACTAATAAGAGTAATAAGGACTAATATATTTACAAGGGTATTTACCAATTATAAAAAACTCCTTTCTTTAGATCGAACTCTTCTGTTTATCAAATATTTTAATATATAGAATAAAATAGAACTACAATCTAGCTGAAATTTTATGCTATAAAAAAGAACAGCTCTCGAGCTGCCCTTGCACTAAACAAAATTTCACTTGCTACTTATAGTGTAACTTTAAAACTGATCGCTTTTCCAATAATCTTTGCAGGATTATTTTTGTCTATAAGGTTCATGTTTAGGGTTATCTGGCATAAGTAAAATGGTATTACCTTGTTTTTTAACACGCTTAAGAGTTGCTTCTGTATCTCCGTTTACAAGTACAGCTGCTATCTCACCGTATTCAACTTCACTTTGCTCTCTAATCAAAACCTTAGAGCCATTTGGTATACCGAAACATATCGCTCTCAAGAAAGACAAAATTATTTATATTCCCAAGGACGTACTCGGCCAGGGCATGTCGTTACTTGGACGCTTAAAAGCAACCATAGCAGTCGTTTAGCTTGGGATATTGCCGTTGGTCCTCCAAAAACACTTTATGATGTAGCTACACTTAATAAAGTAGGTACTATCGCTCGCAAGCTTGGCATTACATGGGGCAGGGATTGGATCGGTAGCATTGACCGACCACATTTCGAAGTTAGATCAACTTGGAAAATGGCTACAGGTTATAAGTTAGAAGGTCAAGTAATCGTTCCTAGCAGTAGCAAAACAACAGTGCAATTACTTGTAGAAGACAAGAAGGAGGACAACAAAGTGACACAAGTATGGAATCCTGCATCACCAACAATGCGCACAGAAACAGAAAATTATATAGCGCAAGCAATTAAAGAAGGTATTATTCAAGATTCGCATTTAAAAGATTTAAAAAATGGTGTAATGACAACTGATCGGTTATTAGGTCTGTATATTACAATTCAGCAACGTCGAGCTAATTAGTTTTAAAGACACCGCCAAAATAATGGCGGTGTTCATTAGCTTGGCGTAGGTTTATTTTTTGGCAAAGAGATTTTATATCAAATGATTCTCCATTATTTAGCCCCACAATCTACATAGTTTTACCCTCTGCTATTTCTTTAGAGTCTTTTTGACTGGGAATATATTCATATTTACTATTCTTTATACCTAATAAAGATTGAACAAGTTTACTATTTTTTCTACATAATTTAATAAGAGGGATAAAGCATATTTATAATAGGGTGTTAATTCAAAATAAGAAATAATGATACAATACGTTGGATTTACTGAAAAAACTTCATAATGCATAGTAGAAATATGCAATATGTTCTCTGGGTTTACATGGGGATTTAGTAATTTTTTACGTTATGAAAAATAGGACTTTCTTATAATTTTGAATAACTTACATAATTTTATAGATTTACTAACAGTTGTTTTAGTACACTAAATTTATGAATTGAAAGGGGCAAGATTAATAATGAAAAAGACACTTATAGCTGGTGCACTTAGTATTGCATGTTTTACAGGAGGTTTTGGATTACAAGCAAATGCACAAGAACAAGTACGAGAAAATTTAAATGTTGCTAGCATTATCCATCCAAAACAAGAAGTTGCTGTAGTTATTCCGTGGCAATCATTGACTTACCAGGACCTTTATAAACAACTGTTAATTTCCGAATTAGCTATTGATCATCGTGGTATTGTAACAACAAAAAATAGTATTACAGCAAAGTGGGCAATAGATCCTACAATGACTCCACAGGAACAAAAAGAATTTAAAGAGTTGTACGGTAACGCTATGCAAGTAAAATTTACTCCATCTGGGAATTCATTTAAAGGAGAAGTTTTGATTAAAGGAAAATGGATACCTTTAGATAAGGAAGAATTAAATGATTTTATTAAAGAGATATTCCGAGATGAAACTATTGATTTAAAACCAGGCGGTTACTTCACAGATTCTATAGGTCACTGGGCTGAGAGCTATATCCAAGTACTTTATCAATTTGACATTATTAATGGTACATCTGCTACAACATTTAATCCAAACGGAAAAGTAACACGCGGACAATTAGCTTCTATGATTTTCCGTGCTTCTGGATTAGATGTGAAGGAAGATTATGAAGGTCCTGCTTCATATAAGGATTTGGGGAATTTTGCAGGTGCAAAAGAAGTAGCGGTTTTAGAGGCATATGGCTTACTTGATATTTTTGATGGTGCTAATTTTGAGCCAAATAAACCTGCTACACGTGAGGAAATGGCATTTGTAACAGCAAGATATATAGAAGGAACGGACTATGATGTAAGTAAGGTTAGTAAAAATAACCCATTTACAGACAAAAGTAAAATGCGTCAAGAAACTGTTGAATCTATCGGATTATTAAAGCAATTAGGTATAATTGATGGAGTGAACGGTCAATTTAATCCAAAAGGTAATCTTACACGTGCCGAGTTCTCTAAAATTTTTACACTAACATTAGCGTTATTTGATGATGCTGAGTAATTAATATAAAGCAATCCACATATTTGGTGGATTGCTTTTTTATTCGACTAGCATATGAAATACGTGACTTAATAAATAACCTAATAAAATATATGCTATAAAGGATGTTCGTGATACTGATCGAATATGATGCAAAATAAATTCTGAAATACTGGCGGTTGCGATTAACCCAATCGATACACCCATTAGTACGCCTTGTGCATTATCGGATAACTGCCAATATTGACCGATCTGTATAAAAATACTGAAGAAAATCGAAAATGCTACAAAATAAATAAAAAGTCTCCATAGCTTTTCTCCCTGTGATAGTAATGCTGTTGAAAGTGCAAAGCCTTCTGGTAGATGATGTAGAATAATGGAAGCTGTTATTGCAATACTTAATGCGGATTTCCCTAGTAACTGTCCGACAGTAAGGCTCATCGGAATCGTATGGATAATGATAGCGATGGCAAGTAGTGATACAGAGGGATTTTGTGTATGTGAAGTGTGAAATACACTATTCAGTATTTCAAATATTAAATAGCCCATCAAAATTCCGAGTATAAGGCCTAGTGAATTATATAATTGAAAAGAAGAAGGAATGACGTCTACTACAAGTAAGCCCACTAAAAATCCGCCACATAATAATGATAATCCATGCGTTGTATGTTGAAATAGCCTTGAGAATACCCAAGCTAGGGCTCCTCCAATGCTAGCACTAAAAAATAGAAAACCACCAAGTATCATTGCACTCAACTGCAAAATTCCTCCACCCTATATATACTTTAAGCTGTTTTAAAATATATGCTAAATAGAAACGAATATGATAATAGTCAGTTTTTAGAAAAAGATTCATTGTATTCATTACTAAAATTAAAAGATCATTTTTCGATGAATCTCTTTTTGTCGTTTTATTATCGAATTTTGCGTCATTGACATGTTGGTGATATTGAATTGACTGAATATTGTTTAAATTTTATACTTTTTAGTAGTAATACCAGATTCATTGATTTAGTAACTACTAATGAAGGTGAGGAATGGAAGTATGAAATGGGATGCGAGTTATGATGTGGTAGTAGTAGGTTCAGGCGCAGCAGGGCTAACGGCAGGTCTGACAGCAAAGCTACATGGGATGAAATCATTAGTTATTGAAAAGACAGAGCGTTATGGAGGGGCATCTGCCTTGTCTGGTGGAGCACTATGGATTCCAAATAATCATGTGATTAAGAGTGAAGGTGTTCCTGATACACATAAACTAGCGCGTTTATACTTAGATTCAACTATAGGTGATCGTGTACCAGAGGCTTTAAAGGAAGCTTATATTAAACGAGGACCAGAAATGTTAAGGTATTTCAATAATCATACTCGGCATATGCGTTTCCAATATGCGAAAGGTTATTCGGATTATTATCCTGAAAAACCAGGTGGCTTCCCTCAAGGACGGTCGATTGAGCCACTTATTTTTGATTTGAAGAAAATGGGGGCATTAGTAGATACGATGCGTCGTTCTTCATTATCCACTAAAGGTTTTACGATGAATAGCTCTGAGTTTCATAAGGTAAATATGATTAGACGTACGACAAAAGGGAAAACAACTGCATTAAAACTAGGCTTACGATTAGTGAAATCGAAAGTAACAGGAAGTCTGCCTGTTGCATTAGGGGAAGCGCTCATTGCTCGTTTACGAATGTCACTTGCAGAAGCGAATGGAGAACTGTGGATCTCGACTGCATTTAAAGATTTTATAGTTGAAAATAATCGAGTGACCGGTATTGTAGTTGTACGAGATGGGCAGGAGATGCGGATTGAGGCGAAACGTGGGGTAGTCCTTTCTTCAGGTGGATTTTCTCATAATCAAGCATATCGCGAAAAATATTTGCCGGCACCAACAAACTCAAAATGGACTTCTACGCCAGAGGGACAAACGGGAGATATTATCGAACCAAGTGTGAAAATAGGGGCGACGCTAGATTTAATGGATAAAGTATGGGGAGCTCCTTCCGTTATTGATCCACAAGGGCAACCTTTCTTCCTTGTTGCAGACCGCGGAGTGCCTAATATGATAGTTGTGGATGGTGTTGGGAAACGATATTTGAATGAAGCGGCACCTTATCATGAATTTGTAGATAATATGTATATTCATCATCAAGAAACAAATCAGGCTATACCTTCTTGGATCGTCATCGATGCAACAGCAAAGAGCCGTTATATTTTCACAGGATTATTTCCAGGCCAAGCTTTCCCAAAAAGTTGGTTTGATAACGGCGTAGTGAAAAGTGCACAAACAATCGAAGAGCTTGCAGAGCAAATGAATGTTCCGGTGGAGAATTTAGTGGAAACTGTAGAGCGTTTCAATACCTTTGCTCGTAATGGCCGAGATGAAGATTTCCTTCGAGGAGATAGTGCTTATGATAAGTATTATGGAGATCCTACTTTGAAGAATCCGAACCTAGCAGAGCTTACAAATGCTCCATTTTATGCACTCGCTTTATATCCAGGAGATATTGGGACTAAGGGGGGCTTAGTGGTGGATGAGCATGCGCGCGTTTTAAAGGCAGACGGTACGGCAATTGAAGGGTTATATGCATCAGGCAATTCCTCAGCCTCTATAATGGGAGAGACTTATCCGGGACCAGGTGCAACATTGGGCCCTGGTATGACATTAAGCTATATTGCAACAACGCATATGGCGAAAGAAGGTAATAAGGAACAATTGCCTTTGCTAAAAGTTTAACATTGTAATAATGCCTAAGTTCAGTATTTTACTGGATTTAGGTTTTTTGTTTGATCTTCATTCAATTGATTATTGAATAAAGGGTTCTATAAGTTAATAGATACGAATATAGATTCAATTAAGTGTAAAATTGGTTCATACCCAAAAATAGGGATAATATTTATCGAAATGCATGTTAACTATAAGTTTTGGTGCAGAGCCTGAGCGACACTACGTAGGAATGGAGATCCCCGCTTTATGGAGATGAGCTGTAAAAAACTTAGAAGGGAGAGATTATGCACGTGCTATCTTATAGACTCGTAACAACGATAGAAGAGTTAGAGATCTATAAAAGTACTTGGTCACAAATACTTGAACGTGAAAAAAATAATAATCCATTCATTGAATTTGAATGGGTTTCGACATGGTGGACGACGTTAGGTGTTCATGACAACGTAGAGATTTACATAGTCGAACATAAAGGTATGGCGATAGCCTTTTTCCCGTTTGTTCGTTGTCAACGATTAGGTGGTACACAGTATTATGTTTTTTTAGGACAAGGGTTTGCGACTTATATGGACGTCATTGCAGAGAAGCAATGGAAGGAACCTGCAATAAAATACTTACTAAAGGAGCTTTCTCAGAAAGATGGTCGGTTTATTATAGCGTTAAATGGCTTGTTAGAGAGTGAACAAACATCTCAACTATTAGAAAAATATGCAATAGAGCATCAGATCCCTCATTCTATTTTTCGTACGGTCACGTCTTATATTGATTTTCAATCTATAAAGCTTGAGGACTTTCTTCATAAGCATAGAAAAAATTTTAAATCGATTCAACGTCGTGAAAAAAAGTTAAAGGTGCTTGGTCAAGTATCTTTTCAAGAGGTACATCCTGAAGGCCTAGCTGGCATGTTTGATTTGTTTGCGAGAAGATGGCGGAAGAAACTCGATACGAGTGGGTTTACAGAAGCTAAAACACGACTCTTTTTTGAGCGATTGGCAAAGGAGAAAAGTAACGCGTTCCGAGTAGAAATCGATAGTCTCCAGTTTGGAGGATATTGGATTGGCTTTACTATCGATATTTGCTGTAGAGATCGAAATTTTTGCCAAGCTATGGGACATGAACCTGATTTTAATATGTTCGGACCTGGTCGTATAATCGAGAGAGAAAATATGCTCAAAGCACACGCCAAAAACTATCGTTTTTATGATTTAGGCAGTGGTTATGAGCCCTACAAGTTTGAGTGGTATACAGATGTTGATTTTTCAAGAAAATTTGTAATGAGTACAAACGGCAAAAGAGAGCGTATTTTACGATTCATGATGGTCTTACGAGACAGATTGAAAGGTCAATTAAAGAATAATCACCAGCTCGTGAAATTGAAGCGAAATCGATTAGGGGAGCTGTGCTATTTTTTAAAAAATGCCCGACTAAAGGATTGGTTCCATTGTTTCAAAAAGGGAATTAATCGCATGATAGCTGTTCATATGTTTGATATTTATGTTGCTAACAATGGACAATGTAAAACTACATCCAATTTTAATGAAGTGTTTATTCAGGATGTGATGGCATGGGAGGGTCGTGCTAATTACGTCTCAAACTATCATAAAGGCTATCGGATCTTTAGAAATAGCGCGGATGAAATAGCTTATGTAAGACATGATCAACTATTTCGTGAAGAAGCGACAGGATTTACACTCAAGCTTCCATCAAATGTTTCCTACATTAAAGAAAAAAATCAACAGCTGTCCGATGTTGTTGCCAATGTGCAGAAGGAAGGAATAGCCGTCTGTACATCCGTTTATTGGTATGAAAGAAAAAGACGTAGAGAGCTAGCGCAATTAGGTTTTCAAAGGATAGAGAGGATAAAAATAATTCAATTATTTAAAAAGAAAAAGATATACCGCCAAGAAAACAATTGGTTAAAATATCTTCAATCACAAGGGCAAAATATTGACCATCTATGGCAATTAGCACTATTACCTTTATTAATCTAACTTCTTTCAGCAAATGTCTTTTGTACCGAATGCGTAGTTACAGATACAGGTGTCCAAACACCGGCTGAAATAGAGGAACTCAGTCAAAGAACGCCACGTCCTGTGGCAATGACTGAGTGACCAACATCTCGTTGGCCTAAAGCCTCCGGCGGATGTCACGGAATCGGAAAGGAGTTCTTAGGGGATGCTAGCCTAAAAACATCGCATCCATGCGATAACGGCTAACTGACCTGCATCGGTAAAAACGCCACGTCCTGTGGTATTACCGAAATGACCGACATCGTGTCGGCCCTCGTGCAGGCCAAAGCACAAAGCCGATTCCAGACGCAATTATGCCGAGGCATAATTGATAAAAAAATCCCTAGCGTCAATGACGCTAGGGATTTTTTATGATTAAAAGTGTATACCTGGTTTATCAGAAAGCTTGCAGCCTGTACCATATTTCGCTTTTAGAGCACCTTTAAAATTAGTTTGCTCAAGTTCAGGGAATGCTTGTTTCCAAAGTTCAAACACATTGTGACTTGAAGCAGTACCTTCTTTTGTTAGTCGAACAATATGGAAACCATATTCATCGTTGCATCGAGCTAATGGACGATTTACACGCACATTAATGATTCGACCGCTCGCTGTAACTTCATATAAGCCTTCGTAACCTGAAATGGCACGTTTTACTTCATTAATCTCAGCTGTTTTTTCTACTTTTTCTTTCTTTTCTTTTTGTGCTTCTTTGACTTCATTTTTTTCTACAGGCTTAGTAGCTTCTTTAACTTCTTCTTTTTCTACAGGCGTAGCTACTTCTTTAACTTCCTCTGTCTCCACAGTCGTAGCCTCTTCGTTATTTTGAGGTGCAAGCTGTTCCATAATGACAAAATCCTTGTTAGAAGCTTTGTCGCTCATTGTAGCCATTATGTTCATAATAGAGCCTACATAACGCACTGGTTTATCTTTACCTTCTTCAAATACGAAAATATTATAATCGGTTTTATTCATTTTTTTCATAATAATATTTCCTGTTTTAGTAGTAAAACCGATAAATTTGTTCTTTTTAAGTGCTTGTATTGCTTGTTGCTTTGTTAAAATCATTTTTTAAATCTCCTAAAGAATCGTTTTTTCTATTCTACCATAAAATCAGCTTCTCTGTTTTTCTTAAATATTTGCTGTTTTATTATTGCATTAATAATTCAAAGAAAAGTGATTATCGACATAGTGTGGGGGTGATTTTCGTTCCGGCTGGCGCTTTCGATGAGTCGCTTGGGGTAACCTTGCAAACTGTTTCGGTAGGTAATAGAATTGTCGGGTAATCAAGAAAACTGTTCCGAGCGTGTGGAACTGCTCGGGTAACCGCTCTAATCATACCCACATAACCAAAAGGAGGATTTTATTATGGTTCAACATTTATTTAATATGAATTTAAAATGGTCGGAGGGGAGAAATGGGACTGGTACGATTGTTGCGGACAATCTTCATACGAAAATTTCTATTCCTCGAGAAATGAATGGACCAGGGGTTGGGACAAATCCTGATGAAATGCTGCTCGGAGCGGCAGCGACGTGCTATTTAATTACACTGGCTGCATTACTTGAAAATGCGAAGGTTGCTCTGTTGGATTTGACTATGCAAGCTGAAGGTTATGTAGATGTCACGAATGGTGTTTTTACTTATGAGCGAATCGTCCATAAGCCGAAAATTGTTGTACAAAATTTAACGGAGCGAGAACAAAAGAGAATTAATCGATTAGCGGAGAAGGCTGAACAAACATGTATGATTAGTAAGGCATTAAAAGGCAATGTTCACATTGCATGTGATGTACAAATTATACAAGGGTAACATTTGAACATATCCATTTATGGCAGGAGTTTTTCAAACTAGTTTTGAAAAAACTCCTTTTTTGAGGCATCCACAAAAATCAACCCATGTCATGGTGATGAACCCCTTTTTACCATTTTATTATGAAAATGCTTTATCAAAAGTAGTTCTATAAATGTCCCAAATGAATATATAAAGTTAAGTGCTAAAAAAATGCAAAGGATGATGTATTGCACGGGCAGTTAGCTCAGACTAAAACATTTTATAGTAAAATCGGAAAAAGAATTTTTGATATTGTGGGGGCACTCCTATTACTTTTCATAACCATTCCTCTTATGTTAGTAGTTTTCCTCATTCTACTCATTAGTACAGGTCGTCCTGTTTTTTTTAAACAAATCCGTACTGGACAGGAACATCAGCGCTTTATTATTTGGAAGCTGCGGACAATGACCATACAGGCAGTTCCGGTAAAAATGCCAAGATTGTGTGCTGACGGAATTCCAGATGATTTTTATTTTAAAACCGAACAGGATGCACGCATTACAAGGGTTGGGGCTGTTCTTCGGAAGTTAAGTATTGATGAAATTCCTCAGCTCATTAATGTCTTAAAAGGGGATATGAGTATTGTTGGACCAAGGCCAGAAGTTCCAACCATTACAAATGCTTATAACACTTTACAGGCACGACGTTTAGAAGTGAAGCCTGGTTTAACAGGGCTTGCTCAAATTAACGGCCGCTCTAATATTTCTCACGGACAAAAAATTTCATATGACCTAGAATACGTTGTTAAATATTCATTTTGGATGGATATAAAAATTATCATCAAAACACTTTTCGTAGTTTTAGCGAGAACAGGTGCTTATTAAATATTAAGGAGTGTTAGGTACTGAAAATCGTTCAGCTTATTACACGGATGGATAGGATTGGCGGAGCGCAAAAGCATGTGGAGGCTCTTGCCATAAAATTGAAGCAAGATGCTCACGAGGTAACAATTGTAACGGGCCATTATGATCCATCATTGTGGCGTTTTCAAGAAGAAAAAATTGATGTTATTAGTATTCCGGCTATGCAGCGGGAGATTCACTTAAAAAAGGATTTACAAACCTTTTGGCAATTAAGAACCGCATTTAAAAAAATAAAACCAGATATTATTGCAGCCCATTCATCAAAGGCAGGAGCAATTGGACGTGTAGTAGGTAGGCTTTTACATATTCCTACTGTTTTTACAGCCCATAGCTGGAGTTTTACCGAAGGCGTACCACATAAAAAAAAGATGGTGTATCGTCGAATGGAAAAATCAGTTCAGCCGTTAACAGCTAAAATTATTACGGTATCTGAATATGACCGCAAGTTAGCATTAACGAAAAAAATTGCTCCTGCTCATAAAATGCTGACGATTCATAATGGCATTGACCAAATAGAGAAGCAAGTAGCACCTAATAGAGAGAAGCAGGAGCATCCATTAATTGTGATGGTTGCTCGTTTTGAAGTGCCAAAAAGACAGGATTTATTGCTAGAGGCTTTAGCAGAGCTTTCTGATATACCTTGGCGCCTTCAATTAATAGGTGATGGCTCATTACGTCCTAATTTAGAACAATTTATTGCTACTAAAGGTTTAACGGATCGTGTCTCATTTTTGGGCAATCAATTAGATGTCACCTCTTTGCTTGAGGAAAGTCATTTATTTATTTTGCTATCAGATTGGGAGGGCTTACCGATCTCAATTATTGAAGCGATGCGAGCAGGGCTTCCGATTATTGCCACGAATGTAGGTGGCGTCAATGAGTTAGTTACTGATAATGAGAATGGATTTTTAATTAACCGAGATGATAAAGACCTATTAAAGAACAGGCTTAAACAACTGTTGATGGATAAGAACAGTCGTCAAAAAATGGGGGACGCAAGTGAACGTAGATTTTTAAGGGATTATACGTTTCTACCAATGTATCAGAAAACTCTATTTGTCTACGAACAAGCTGTATCAGAGTCCGTTAAGAAAGGTGATTAATTTGCAATTAATTCGCATTCGAACAGATGATGAGCTTATGTGGTACAAGGATATTTGGGATGGAATTTTAGAAGCGGAGGGCAATGATAATCCATTTATAGAATTTGCTTGGTTTTATAACTGGTGGCAAATTGTTGGGCGTAGAGAGCGCATTGAACTCTATGCTGTTGAAGAAAATGGTACAATCATTGCCTTTTTCCCCTTTACGGTTCGACTTCGATGGGGAGTACGAATTTATGCCTTTGCTGGAGAAAATATTGCAAATTATTCCGGTGTTGTAGCGGAAAAAGAATGGTTGTTTTCTGCTACCACCTTTGTATTTGATCAGCTCATTGAAAAGTATAAACATCTACTATTTTCCTTTCATGGATTATTGGAAAGTAAAGACTCTACAAAGGTTATCGAGCAATATTTTGTTGAAAGGCAGTTACGCCCGAGTATTTTTCGTGTAGTAACACCGTATCTCGCCTTTCGCGATATAGATTTTCATACTTATTTCAATCAACGTAGAAAAATGCATGGTGTGGATAGAAGAGAACGGAAGCTACGGAAATTAGGCATATTAACGAGGAAAATACCTTCACAGGACGAGCTTTGGCAAATGTTTAAATTATTTAATCGACGATGGGCAAAAAAAATAGACACAAGTGATTTTACGAAAGGCAAGAAAAAGGATTTCTTCGAACAGTTAACGCTTCTTAAAGGGGAGGCGTTGCAAGCCAAGGTAGACGCACTTGTTTTTGAAGACCAATGGATTGCCTTTACCTATGGAATTTGCTGTCGAGGACGTTATGTCACTTATGCACTTGCGCATGAGCCGACATTTAATATATTTGGGCCGGGTAGATTAGTGAATCAGGAAACGATCAAGCGGATCTATTCTGAAGACTATCGCTTGTTCGATATGAGTATTGGCTATGAGTCGTATAAGTTCGATTGGCGCTCTAATATTGATTTTACAAGGCGTATGCTCGTAAGTAGTGGTACGAAACGGGCAAAGCTATTGGCGGGTCGTTTTACGCTGAAGGAACGACTAAAGGAATTATTAAAAGGCAATCACCGTATTGTTGAATGGAAACGCAACACTCTAGGTCAATTACGTTACTTAGTAAAGTATGGAAAAGTGAAAGATTGGCTAGAATATGGACAACTATTCGTAGAAAGATTTATTCGTTTTAAGCAAGTGGATTTGTATGAATTATCCCCATCAAATAGTGTGACACCGCATCGGCCTGTAGGTGATTTGTTTGAGGAGTTGTCGATTCAGGAGGCGATGCAACTCGATGATGAGGAGATTATTTCTTTATTTTATAAGGGATACACTATTTATAAAGATTCTTTTGCAGCAACGAATAAGCCTGCGTTTGCGTTACATGCGGTGAACTGGCGTGTAGATGAATTGCAAATTGTTGAAGCATTGCCGAAGCAGACATGTTTTTTAACCTATGATGTTTATAAAAATATCGATATTATCACAGCCTTTTTCCAAAAAATGAAACCTGCACAAACACTTTGTGTTACTGCAAGCTTTTGGCACTGGCGAAAGCGTAAACGATTATTGCAGCTAGGCTATAAACGTATTTCTCGAATGAAACATTTTAAATGTGCTCGTTTTGAGCGAAATCATGTAGAAAAATACACAGAGAGTGGGGGCGATGTTCATTCTGTCCATTAAAAGTAAGCGATGGAATATCGCAATGCAGCATTTTTATTTTGTAGAAAAGCCAGCCAATATTAGAAAATCAATGAAGGTCGTTGGCTATACAAATTCACTTGTACCGAGCCGTAAGCTTGTTAAAAGTGAAACGGTTCATATTCACCTGACAGATAGTGAGTTATCATTGTATCTTGCTCTTTCCGAAAGTAATCGAAAAATACTTCGTCGTGCACAAAAAGAGTCCTATCAAGTTTTTATTTATAAAGAACCATCAGATGAAAATTTACGAGCCTTTCAACAGTTTTATAATAATTTTGCGAAAAGGAAAAAACTCGAGCTCATAAGTAAGTCTCAAATGGAAGCTATTACGCTCTTAAAAGATAAAGGAGCGTTATGGTTGTCTGAGATTCGAAGTATTTGTGGACAAACACTTTGCTATAGACTCGATATTGTATACGGTAAAAAAGCAATGTCCTATTATGTAGCGACTTGTCATTCGCAATCGGTGCCAGATCATTTAAAAAGACCAGTTCGTTATGCAAATCGTTTTTTACTATGGCACAATTTATTGCATTTAAAGGAACAGGGCTTTAGCTTATATGATATGGGGAAGCTAACGGATGACCAAAATGTTCGTGCATTTAAGCAAGGCTTCGGTGGACAAGTCGTCGATGTATACTCTGGCTACATTACTCAATCAAAAATACGTGCAATGTTATTGGGCGTGCAAAAATGGAGGAAGTAGTAATTGAAGTGAATCGTGGAGGACTTGTTATATCATTGGATTTTGAGCTAAATTGGGGTGTCCACGATGTATTTAAGTACGGGCAATACAATAAAAATTTATATGGTGTGCGTGAGGCACTGCCTAAAATACTAGAGTTGTTTGAACAATATGGCATTCATGCGACTTGGGCCACGGTTGGTCTATTGTTTGCAGAAACGAAAGCAGAAATGGCTCACTACTTAAGAGGGATCCCTGTAAAATATACAAACAGGCATTATGCAGCACATACACAATTTGCAAAAGTAGGAGAAGATGAGCAGGATGACCTCTTACATTTCGGCAAATCCTTAATTGATAAAATTAAACATACACCACATCAAGAAATAGGAAGTCATACATTTTCACATTTTTACTGTTTAGAAAGTGGACAAACTGAAGCAGATTTTCGTGCAGATTTACACGCAACTGCAATGATTTCTGAAGAATATACCGCACCGGCGAAATCGATTGTTTTTCCGCGAAATCAAGTGAATGAAGCATATTTCCCAGCATGTCAGGAAGTAGGGTTTATATGCTATCGTGGAAATGAAAAACATCCGTTATACGACCCTCAAAAATTCACAAAAAAAGGTCGACTATTAGGGGCGAAAAAATGGCTGGATAGCTATGTGAATGTAACAGGAAATCATCTAGTAACACTAGAAGAAATGCAAAAGGATCCCTTTATTAACATTCGTTCAAGTGCATTTTTAAGACCTTATTGTAGCCCATTACGGTTTTTTGAAGGCTTCAAGATTAAACGTATAAAAGAGGGGATGCATGCAGCTGCAATGTCTCAAGCTTTTTATCATTTATGGTGGCACCCTCATAATTTTGGCAAGAACATAGAAAAAAATTTAGCAATGCTTGAGGAACTTTTACAGTACTATCAGGAATTACGTCATCAATATAACTTTCAAAGCTATACGATGCACGAGGTCGCAGAGCTTTGCCAATCTATATCCCGTAAAAGCCCGATCGGTGAAGACTAATAATCAGTGAGGTGAAAAACCCCCACTGTATAGAAGAAGGAGCAAACTAGAAAATGGCCTAGTTTGCTCTTTTTTATGTTCTAAGGGTAAATGGAGTGAGGAGAATTTTTCAAAATTAAGAGGAAAAATCCTGAACTTTGACGAAAATGTGTGTACTAATGGTACTATTAATGTTAAAGGTAATTCTCTAGGTATTTTTAAGGGGACGATAAATTAATGCAGGGCAATTGACTTTAATTTTGCTCATCACCTAAAAGATGGGGATGACATTTTGTTAGAACATATGTCATGTGGATAAGTTGATTTCAGTTCCGACTCGACGCCCCTAGGAAAGCGCCCTGTCGGAACTGAAATCAACCCCACGCTAAGATATAGAAAAATAGTATGAAGGGGTCGAAAACATGTTTATTCAACCAGAATGGCAGTATAAGCAAGAAAATGGTTCAGCTATGCATCAATGGATTAAACAAAAAGAAAATCCAGTTCCAAGTGATGTAGATATTATTTTGTACGGAGCTTTATTATCGTATAGTAGTAAACCATCCGAAAAAGCACTATATCCAACAGCATTTCGAAAGGCTTGGCCAAGCTTTCAATCTTATAATTTAGATGAGCAAGTAGATTTACGTTCGTTGGCAGTCGTTGATGTAGGCGATGTGGCTATCCATGAGACGGATAGAATGCTTTCAGAGTCAGCTCTTGAAGCTGCTGCAGAAAGCTTAAGTACTGCATATTCTAAAAGTTTCACCTGTCTTATAGGGGGAGATCATGCGATTACAGCTTGTTCCTTAAGAGGAATAAAGAATGCTTTTCCAAATGATCGCATAGGGATTATTCAAATTGATACGCATTTGGATGCCCGGAATCAGGAGGAAATTGGTTTAGCTATGGATTCTCCAATGCAGAAGCTTATTGCAGCAGGGATTGTAGAGGGAAAACATATTTATAATGTCGGGCTACACGGCTTTTTTAATTCCCCAGAAATGATTCACTATGCGAAAGAACAAGGAATTCATATGATTACGTTAAAGCAAATGCGTCGTGACGGCATTCAATTAACCATTCGCGAAATGCTCCGTCAGCTTATGTATGAGGTAGATCGCATTTATGTATCTGTCGATTTGGATGTGCTCGATATTACATTCGCCCCAGATGTACCTGCAGCAACACCAGGTGGATTAACGGCCTATGAATTATTCGATATTCTAAAGCTCATTGGAGAAAATGAAGGAGTCCGCCATATTGACTTTGTTTATGCGGATCCAAAAGAGGGGGACCTACGCCCAGAAACCGTAAAGATGGGCGTAACAGCATTTTTACAATGGTTAACAGGTATTCGACTGGATTACCGCAATCGAATTTCTAAAAGAGGCAACGCCCTAATTAGATAGTTGGAAAATGAGACGTAGAATGATGGCTTGTATATATTTACAATGAAGTTTGATGATAGTTTGCTATAATAGAACAATGCTTAATATTAATATACTATGGCAGGCCTGTTGATTAGGGAATTATAGGTTTATTATTGATCGACAAAAGAATTTTTTTGTAGATACTTTGTTTATGATGCTCATTTTTTAACTGATTGTAGCGGAGGGCTACTCGACTCCCGCGGGAAAAGCGGGACAGACGAGACCCTGCACGGAGCGGATGTTTCCTGTGCGAAAGCGAAGCGACAGCAACAAAAGCGGAGGAAGCGGCTCGACGCTCGCCCGCAGGAAAGCGAGTAGCCCGTAGCGGAAATCAGGTTTTCTAATTAAGAGCGTGGATGCAAATGGTTAATCAACACACCTGAAATATTATAGATGAATACAATCATTGTATTGTTATAGAGAGGATTATTTATCATGACAACAAAACCAAAACTACTAATTGTTGATGGCATGGCGCTATTATTCCGTTCATTTTTTGCGTCTGCAGCGATGGGGCATTATATTCGCCTTGCGGATGGGACACCTTCGAATGGCGCTCAAGGATTTGTACGTCATGTTTTAACGGCACAATCTATTATGAAGCCGACCCATCTAGCTGTTTGTTGGGATATGGGGGCACATACATTCCGCAATGAATTATTTGATGGCTATAAGGCTAATCGACCATCACCACCAGAGGAAATGCTACCGCAATTTGATATGGCGAAAAATTTATCTCAACAAATCGGCTGGCAAAACTTCGGTGTGAAAGGGATGGAGGCAGATGATTTAATTGGCTCAATGATTACAAAATTTCAGGATGAGGCTGACATTACGGTAATTAGTGGAGACAAGGATTTACTGCAGCTTTTAAGACCATCAACGGAAATTGCTTTTACGAAAAAAGGCTACACAGAGTATGACGTTTATACGGATTCACGCTTTAAAGAGGAGTATGGCATCGAACCTATTCAATTTGCACAGGTCAAAGCTTTTATGGGAGATTCGAGTGACGGTTATCCTGGCGTAAAGGGAATTGGACCAAAGCAGGCACTTACGTTAATTCAAACGTATGGTTCTATCGAAAATGTTCTTACATCGATTGACGAATTAAAGCCTGGCCAACGTACGAAAATTAAAGAGAATGTAGATATGCTTAATTTGTCACATGAGCTTGCAACAATTCAAACAAACGTATCAATCGAGGCAGATTTAGCAAGCTTAGTATTACCTAATTACGAGCCGCAAATGTTCAAAGAAATAGAACAACGTGGCTACACATTAATCGCAAAGCAGGCGCGCTCGTTGTATTCACTTATTTAACTTATTTCAGCGGGTGTTCAAACATCCGCTGAAATAAAGGAACTCAGTCTAAGAACGCCACGTCCTGTGGCAACGACTGAGTGATCAACATCACGTTGGCCCAAAGCCTCCGGCGGATGTCACGGAAATCGAAAAGGAGTTCACATAGGATGTTAGCCTAAAATCATCGCATCCATGCGATAACGGCTAACTGACCTGCATCGTGCAGGCCTAAGCACAAAGCCGATTCCGGACGCAATTATGCCAAGGCATAATTGATTAACAAACATCAAGGTCATCAAAGCAGAGTATAGAAATATGCTCTGCTTTTTTATTGCTCTTCATCATAAGTTGGGGATGACATTTTGCTAATTCGTATATCATGTATAAGTTGATCTTCGTTACGACTGGGCGACTACTTGGGGATTAGCGATATAGAGGAACGAAGGCTAAAAGCATCACATCCTGTGATAACGCCTTCGTGACAAACAACAAATGTTTTATCTGTGCGAAAGCGTAGCGTCAGCAACAAAGCGCCCAGTCGGAGGAAATCAACCACACGTTATGGTGAAGAAACTATAATTTTTTGTAACCTTTTCCTAGCCTCAAACGAATTATAAGCAAATAAGTAAAAGGAGGGGAAAGATTGATTGATTCAAATAACTTGGAATCAAGAATCGTTGAAATCTACAATTTGTATTACTTAGACGTTTATAGATTTCTTGTTTGTTTTACAGGAAATCAAAATGATGCTGAGGATTTGACCCAGGAAGTATTCATTCGGGTATTAAAAGGTTTATCGAATTTTAACGGAAACTATCAGTTAAAAACATGGATTTTTTCAATCGCAAAACATGTGGCGATCGATCACTACAGAAAGAAACGATTTTCCTCACTATTTAAGGACGGTTTTTTTAATCAATTATCATCGAATGAAAAGAGGCCTGATGAGGAATTTGAGGTAACAGAATTAAAACGATTTATTCATGAAGCTATTGCTAAATTAAAACCAAAATACAGAGCTGTAGTCATACTTCGAGGTATTAATGAATTTTCCATTAACGAGACTTCGGAAATTCTTCAATGTAGTGCATCGAAAGTTAAAGTTGATTATCACAGAGCCCTAAAAGAGCTCGAAAGAAAACTGAATATTGAAATAGAGGGGGTATTGACAAATGCAAAATGAAAAAGACTTTTTTGATATGCTAAAAGAAATGTACCCTCAACATCCTAGAAAGGAGTTTGTTTCTGCAACTGAGAATACGCTTAGACAACGAGCACGTAGCATGGGTAAAAAAAGAATTTTAACAAAATTCTCCGTGATTACAGGTGGTGTTTTAGTTTGTGCATTTATTTTTTCATGGTTACTCTTCTTTAATGAAAATGGCAAAATTTCAGAGGTAATCCAAAGTGTTGGTGGGACTTCATCGTCTTCTGCAATGGACGAAAAAGAACCTGTAGTCTATATTTATCATTCACATAATATAGAATCATATATTCCAGAGATTCCTGCACAGCAGATGTATAGAGAGCAGGCGTACAGTGATACTAAAAATGTAACATTGGTAGGTAAAGAGTTAAGTAGAGCATTGAAGGGATTGCAGGTTCCATCAATTCATGATGAGACTGATATAGCTGGAATCTTAAAACAAAGAGGTTTACATTTTCCGGATTCATATAAAGTGTCACGGGAAAATTTACAAAAAGTCTTAGCTGAAAATGACAGTATTCGCATGGTTTTTGATATACATCGAGATTCTACAAAAAGACGGGACTCCACAATTGAAATTAAAGGCAAAGATTACGCAAGAATTAAATTGGAAGTATCAAAAACGAGTGGGAACTATGAAACGAATAAAAAATTTGCAACTCAGCTTCATGAACAACTAGAAAAATTATATCCGGGACTATCAATAGGTGTAGTAGAAAAAGGGGTCAATCCCCAAAACACCTATAATCAAGATCTTCACGATAATTCCGTATTATTAGAAGTTGGAAGTATAGAAAATACGCTGGAAGAAACGTATAGAACAATGGATGTTTTCGCACAAGTTCTAAAAGCTATTCTTGAAGAGTAAATAAGTGAAAAAACAGCGTGTCTAACATTGTAGGCACGCTGTCAGTTAGCTCGGTGTGATTTTGACAAAGCTCAATACTTTCTCATTATCTTTAAAAAGGGCCGTTCGAATTTTACTTTCACGATTAGCACCACCATTATCATGGAACATTAATAACAGCTCATCATTTCGTATTTCATAGCCAATCAGAGGTACCCAATGATACGCGAAGGCAGCCTTTTTATCTCCCCAATTCAGGCTAAAATAGCGGTCAAAGCGTATGGCGACAGGTCTCCCTGCATCGATTTCCTGCATAGCCTCCTTTAAAGTACAATCACGAATATCCCATGTCGGCCGGAGCCGCCGAAGATTGCGAATTAGACGCCACTTAAATAACCCAATTTTGGTGCCACCAAGAAGTTTATAAAGATCATTTACCGAAGGAGCTTGATCTTCCAAGTAGTTTAAAATTACATGTACAGTTGTAGGTCCACAAGCGGAATTACGATAGTTTGGTGAAATAGATGCATCATATTGTGATCTTCCGAGTAGCGACAATTGCTGGCGCATCATATTCTCCTTTCTAAAAAGAGCCGCATTTCAAAAAGAAATGCAGCTCCGTTTTTCAATTATTTTTGTTCAGATAAGAAATCTGTAACTTGCTGAGGTGTTTTAGCATTAGCACTATGTAAGTGTGCTAATTTTTCACCGTTTTGGAAAATTAGTAGGCTTGGAATACCCATTACATCATATTTGTCCGCAATTTCTGGAAGTTCATCACGGTTAAGTTCATACCAGTCAAATTGGTTGTACTCTTCGATAATTGGATCGATGAACATATTCATGCGTGTGCAATCTGGGCACCATCCAGCGTAAAATTTTACTAGCACTTTTTGGTCACTAGAGATTAGTTCATTAAATTGGTCAGCAGTTGTAATTGTTTTCATTTGTTATTTCACTCTCCTCGCTTTCCATTCTACACATTTTTAACGTATCCTGAAAGTTTTCTGTTTGGAATAATCGCTATCTGCTTATTGTCTTGTTTTCGCTCGTAAAAAACGAAAAAAGTTGTATATCGCAAAAATAATTGGAGAAAAAAGATTGCTAAATGAAACAAAATATTCTACACTGAAAACAGAAAAAGTAGTTTTATCTTCATTCGACGGAAAAATTTACCTCAAAAACTAAAATGGTAGTTGAACGAAGATAAGCCTTAGTTGTACGTCACAGATTAAATTTGAATAGAGCTAAACTAATTCAAATACTGGACAAAAATACACGAGGCAAACTTTGATATTTTTTTGGTCAAAAAATGAATGACTATTCATTCAATGGGAGAATAAGGGGGAATTGCTTGTGACTTACAACATTAAAAAAGCAGCTGTTCTAGGTTCTGGGGTAATGGGCTCTGGAATTGCAGCACATTTAGCAAACATCGGTATTCCAACATTATTATTAGACATTGCGCCGAAGGAACTAACAAAAGAGGAAGAAGCAAAGGGTCTTTCCTTAGAGCATCCTGCTGTGAGAAATCGTATCGTTAACGGAGCTCTGCAAAAGTTATTAAAGCAAAAACCAGCACCACTTACTTCTAAGAAAAATTTATCACTACTAACGGTTGGAAACTTTGAGGACGATTTAGAGAAATTAAAAGATGTAGATTGGGTTATTGAAGTTGTCGTTGAAAATTTAGCGATTAAACAAAGCCTATATGAAAAAATTGATGCTGTACGTAAGCCAGGCACAATTATTAGTTCAAACACATCGGGCATTAGTATCGATGCAATGGCAGAAGGGCGCTCAGAAGATTTTAAAAAGCATTTCTTAGGAACTCACTTCTTCAATCCGCCGCGTTATTTAAAATTACTTGAAGTCATTCCAGCAAACACAACAGCGTCAGAGGTTGTAAGCTTTATGAAAACATTTGGCGAAGATGTGCTTGGGAAAGGTGTCGTACTTGCTAAGGATACACCGAACTTCATTGCCAATCGTATCGGAACGTACGGTTTACTAATTACTTTACAAGAAATGATGAAGGGTAGCTATTCAGTTGGCGAGGTGGATTCTGTAACAGGTCCATTAATTGGTCGTCCAAAATCTGCAACCTTCCGAACGTTGGATGTTGTTGGTTTAGATACATTTATTCATGTAGCGAAAAACGTCTATGATCAAACAACTGGTGAAGAGCAGCAAGTATTTGCAGTACCAGACTTCCTACAGAAAATGGTCACAAACGGCTGGCTCGGAGCAAAATCAGGTCAAGGGTTCTTCTTAAAGCAAGGCAAAGAAATACTTGAAATTGATCCAAACACTTTAGAGTATAGCCCAGTTAAAAAGTTAAAAACTCCTTCTATTGAAATGGCAAAACAAACTCGTGGACTAGCAAATAAAGTGAAAGCATTAACTTATGCTAAGGATCGTACAGGAGAGTTATTATGGGGTATCTTCGCTCCGACGCTCATTTACTCTGCACAGTTACACGGTGAAATTGCTGATGATATTGTTGCCATTGATAATGCTATGAAATGGGGCTTCGGCTGGCAGCAAGGGCCATTTGAAATATGGGATGCAATCGGCGTCAAAGAGTCCGTAGCTAAAATGGAGGAAGAAGGTCGTGAGGTACCGGCATTCGTCAAAGATATGCTAGCAAGCGGCTTTGAAACTTTCTATTCCGACATGGACGGTGACCTAGCCTATTATAATGGCTCTGAATACGTAAAAGTGCCAGTGAATGAAAAGGAAATTAACTTAAAACGCTATAAGAAAAAGCACGGCGTTATTAAATCAAATACAGGTGCTAGTTTAATAGATATAGGTGATGGAATTGCATTACTTGAATTCCATTCCCAATCAAATGCAATTGGCTTAGATATTATCCAAATGATTAACTTTGCAATCGATGAAGTAGAAGCGAACTATAAAGGCTTAGTCATCGGTAACCAAGGGAAAAACTTCTGTGTTGGTGCAAATCTAGGAATGATTTTAGTAGAAGCACAGGATGATAATATTTTTGAACTAGATTTCGTTATTAAAGCATTCCAAGATGCGATGCAAAAGATTAAATACTCTCGCAAGCCTGTTGTAGCAGCGCCTTTTGCTATGACACTAGGTGGCGGAGCAGAGGTTTGCTTACCAGCTGCGCATATTCAAGCAACAATGGAAACGTATATGGGCCTAGTTGAAGTTGGCGTAGGATTAATCCCTGGTGGAGGCGGTAATAAAGCACTTTACCAAAAATTCCTTAAAGGGTTACCAAATGGCGTGGAAGTAGACTATCAACATATTGCTAATAAAGTATTTGAATCGATTGCGATGGCAAAAGTTTCGACATCTGGTGAGGAAGCACGTGAAAATAATTTCTTAAACTTTGCTGATGGGATTTCTGTTAACCCAGATCACCAACTATATGATGCAAAACAAGCTGCACTAGCGCTTTATGAGGCAGGTTATTTACCACCTATTCCTACGAAAGTTCCTGTAGTCGGCGCATCAGGATACGGTACGCTACTAATCGGTGCGCAAGGGATGCTTGAATCAGGCTATATTAGTGAACACGATTTAAAAATCGCTAAAAAATTAGCGTATGTCATTGCTGGTGGTAAAGTTCCATATGGCACATTAGTAGATGAACAATACCTATTAAACCTTGAGCGTGAGGCGTTCCTAAGCTTAGTGGCAGATCCGTTATCTCAACAAAGAATGCAGCACATGCTTTTAAAGGGAAAACCATTGCGTAACTAACTTTAAGACTGAATTCACTATACTTGCACATGAAACAAAGGGGGATTAATACGATGCGTGAAGCCGTTATTGTAGCAGGAGCACGAACTCCGATTGGAAAAGCGAAGAAGGGTTCTTTATCAACAGTTAGACCAGATGATTTTGGAGCGGTTGTTGTCAAAGAAACATTAAAAAGAGCGGGCTATGAAGGTCCGATTGACGATTTAATTTTAGGATGTGCAATGCCGGAAGCTGAGCAGGGCATGAACGTAGCACGTAGTATTGGAGCGCTTGCTGGATTACCAGATACAACGCCAGCACTAACAATTAATAGATTTTGTTCGTCAGGTTTACAAGCAATTGCTTTTGCAGCAGAGCGTATTATGCTAGGACATTCTAAGGCAATTCTTGCTGGTGGCGTCGAGTCTATGAGTATGGTGCCAATGGTAGGTAATACACCTCGCTTAAATCCAACATTAGCTGAAACTGCTCCACAATATTATATGGGGATGGGGCATACAGCTGAGGAAGTGGCACGTCAATACAATGTTAGTAGAGAAGATCAGGATGCATTTGCTGTTCGTTCACACGAGCTTGCGGAAAAAGCGATTAAAGAAGGTAAGTTCAATGATGAAATCGTACCAATCGAAGTGGAGCAACATTATGTAGATGACAACAACAAACTACAGGTGAAAAAATTCACGTTTAGCATGGATGAAGGTGTACGTCCAGGTACATCTGTAGAAGGTTTAGCGAAGCTTCGTCCGGCCTTCCATGTTAAAGGTAGTGTTACAGCTGGTAATGCTTCTCAAACTTCGGATGGTGCAGCAGCGGTACTAGTGATGGATCGCGAGGAAGCAGAAAAACAAGGTCTTACTCCGATGGCGAAGTTTTTAGGCTTTGCAGTTGGTGGCGTACCTCCTGAGGTGATGGGTATTGGACCAATCGTGGCAGTACCTAAAGCACTTGAAATTGCAGGCTTATCAATAGATGACATTGATTTATGGGAAATTAACGAAGCATTTGCGTCACAATCCTTACAAGTCGTCCGTCATTTAGGCATTGACCAAAACAAAGTAAACGTTAATGGTGGAGCAATTGCCCTAGGTCACCCACTTGGTGCAACGGGAGCTATTTTAACATTAAAGCTCATTCATGAATTAAAGCGTCAAGGTAAGAAATATGGTGTCGTAACAATGTGTATCGGCGGCGGTATGGGTGCTGCGGGAGTATTTGAACTTCTATAATTTTTGCTAGATCAGCTTGGAGTGCACCGTTTTCGGTTGCCTCCGAACGTAGTACTTCAAGCTTTTCTATATATTGGGGATAAAAACTATTAAAAATAGATATATAGGGAGGAATTTAGAATGACAGAAAAAACAACGGATTTCATTAAAGGCGGCGGATTTATTATTGAAGATGTGGAATTAGATCGTGTGTTTACACCAGAAGATTTCACAGATGAGCATAAAATGATTGCTAAAACTACAGAAGAGTATGTAGCAAATGAAGTGTTACCAGTCGTTGAAAATTTAGAAAACCATGAATTTGAGCATTCGGTTCGTCTACTAAAAAGCGCAGGTGAACTCGGCTTACTAAGCGCGGATGTACCTGAAGAATATGAAGGGCTAGGATTAGACAAAGTTTCTTCTGCATTAATCGCAGAAAAAATGTCTGTAGCTGGCGGTTTCTCTATTACACATGGAGCACACGTAGGCATTGGTTCTTTACCAATTGTCCTATTCGGAAATGAAGATCAAAAGAAGACGTATTTACCAAAGCTTGCTTCAGGTGAATTAATCGCTGCTTACGCATTAACAGAGCCAGGTTCAGGTTCTGATGCATTAGGTGCAAAAACGACTGCGAAGTTAAACGATGCAGGAACACATTATATTTTAAATGGTGAAAAGCAATGGATTACAAATGCAGGCTTTGCAGATGTATTTGTTGTCTATGCAAAAATCGATGGCGATAAATTCTCGGCATTTATCGTAGAACGTGCCTTCAATGGCGTTTCAGTTGGCGCAGAAGAGAAAAAAATGGGAATCAAATCTTCATCAACACGTACTTTAATCCTTGAAGATGCAGAAGTACCTGTAGAAAACCTATTAGGTGAAGTAGGTCGCGGACACGTTATTGCCTTTAATATTTTAAATATCGGTCGCTATAAATTAGGGGTTGGAACAATCGGTGGCTCGAAACGTGCATTAGAGCTTGCTATTCAATATACAAACCAACGTCAGCAGTTTAAAACGAAGCTGTCTGATTTCAATCTAACAAAAGAAAAATTATCGACAATGGCATCACAATTGTATGCGTCTGAGTCATTAAACTATCGTACAGTAGGTTTATTTGAGGACCGCTTAAGTCAGCTAAGCCCAGATGAGCAAAAACAAGGGAAAGTGATTGCTAGTGCAATTGCTGAGTATGCTATTGAATGTTCTATTGCTAAAGTATTTGGTTCTGAGACTTTAGATTACATTGCGGATGAAGCGGTTCAATTACACGGTGGTTACGGCTTTATGGCTGAATACGAAGTAGAGCGCATTTATCGTGATTCTCGTATTAATCGTATTTTTGAAGGTACAAATGAAATTAACCGCATGATTGTACCAGGTACATTTATGAAAAAGGCAATAAAAGGTGAATTGCCGTTGCTACAAGTTGCTCAAAATTTACAACAAGAGCTTCTTATGCTAATGCCTGAAGATGTAGGTACAGAGCCATTAGCACAGGAAAAATACCTTGTGAAAAATGCGAAGAAAATTGCTGTATTAGCATCAGGTTTAGCAGCACAACGCTTCGGCGCGAAGCTTGATCAAGAGCAAGAAGTATTAGTGAAGATTGCAAATATCGCAAACCAACTATTCGCTATGGAATCTGCTGTATTGCGTACAGAAAAGGCGATTGCTCGTGACGGTGCTGAAAAAGCTCATCAAAAATTACTGTATACTCAAATCTTCTGCCAAGAAGCATTTGCAGAAATTGAAAAAGAAGCAAAAGATACGATTCTTGCTTCAGCAGACGGCGACGCTGCACGCATGACATTGTCTGCACTGCGTAAATTAACTCGCAACAACCCATACAACTTAATCGCGAAGAAACGCGAAGCTTCTGTTAAATTAATTGAAGCAGAAAAATTTGTAGTTTAATATGCAAAAAAACCCTAGCTATCCACAGAGTTGCGATAGCTAGGTTTTTTTGTTGGAAGTAAAAGTATAGCTCTTAAAATGAGGGGGTGATTTCCGTTCCAGGCTACTCGCTTTGTTGCTGCCGCTACGCTTTCGCACAGAGCAAGGCTTCCTGTGGGCGAGCGTCGAGCCGCTTCCTTCGCTCGGCTCAGTCCAGGATCTCGCCTGTCTCACTTTCCCACGGGAGTCGAGTAGCCTTCCACTCCAATCAACAATATCGTAGAACTTTAATAAATTTTATGAATGGCAAATGAGAACGCTAAGGCTACACATCATAATCAATCAGAATAGTAAGGGCGATTGTACATCTGTTGTTGATTCTGCTACGATAACACTTCGCTTTCGCACGAAAAAACACCGGTAGCTAAAGCTTGGTTTTATTACATTAAATCGGATAAATATGCAAGAAACACACGCTATATGAATTGGTTGATTGGAGTGGAGGCTGGGCGACTCCTTGGGGATCAGCGTCACAGATGAGACCCTGCAGCGAAGCGGCTCATCGGACGCTCCCAGGAAGCTCTGCGCGAAAGCGAAGCGTCAGCGGCAAAGCGCCCAGCCGTAACGGAAATCAACCCCACGATATGGAAGGAATAAGTTAATAATTGTTTCATTTTGGTTCGTAACGGTTATGATGGTATACTACAGAAAATGAGGGATACACTGAAAATGTAGTTCCTAAAAATGATAGTAGAGGAGCCTTTAAATGACGATTCAATTTATTCAATATCCGAAATGTACTACTTGTAAAAAAGCACAAAAATGGCTAAATGACAATGGAGTTTCATATGAAGATGTACACATTGTCGAACAACCGCCAACAAAGGACGAACTATCAAACTTATGGCAAGTAAGTGGACTACCTTTAAAGAAATTTTTTAATACTTCTGGTATGAAATATCGCGAGCTTGGCTTGAAAGATAAGCTTGCTGAAATGACTGAAGTGGAGCAACTTGAACTGCTTGCTTCAGATGGTATGTTAATTAAACGTCCAATTGTAACTGATGGGAAAAAAGTTACGTTAGGGTTTAAAGAATCAGATTTTGAGCAAGCTTGGAAATAACCGCTTTTAATCGCTTTTAATCTTGTTTTTATGAAAGAAGTATGGCACACTGAAAGTGAATATATTACATATTTATGGAGGGGTTTTTGCATGAACACACCTAAAGACTTACGTTACTCTGAAGAGCACGAATGGGTTAAAGTAGAAGATGGAAAAGTACGTATCGGTATTTCTCATTTCGCACAATCTGAACTTGGAGATATCGTTTTCGTTGAACTTCCACAAGTTGGCGACGAAATCAAAACAGATGATCCATTTGGTAGCGTAGAATCTGTAAAAACAGTTTCTGAATTATATGCACCAATCTCAGGTACAGTAGTTGAAGTAAATGCAGATTTAGAAGATAGCCCAGAATTCGTTAATGAATCACCATATGAAAAAGCATGGATGATCGTTGTAGAGCCTGCTGATGCATCAGAAGTTGAAAAGCTTATGACAGCTGAGCAATACGATGAAATGATTGCAGAATAAGACAAGCTTATAAGACAAGCCTGTAATAGAAAAACGTCGGAAACTACCGACGTTTTTTATTATCTTCATCCATTCTGCCATCATAGTGGATGAGGGTGAATGCCAGTATATTCCCTTAACAATAGGTGTCTAACAGTATCAATGACAAGATTTATTGATATAATAATGATAAGGGATATGTCTAAACGGGGGTGGCGTTATGTTCGAGGGGAAATGCTTAATTGTCGAAGGCCGTTCGGATAAGCTTCAAATTGAACCTATTTTAAATGAACATGTTAAAATACTTTGCACGAATGGTACAATTGGTGTGCATCAATTAGAAGAGTTACTTGATCCATATGAAGGCTGTGAGCTTTATACATTTTTTGATGCAGATACATCGGGTGATAAGCTACGAGCATTAATGGACAGACATTATCCAGAGGCCGAGCATTTACGTACAATGCCAACATATAAGGAAGTAGAGACAACTCCGAGAAAGGTGTTAGCGGCGATTTTGCTTCGTGCACATTTCTCAATCCATAATGAATATATTTTGTAAGGTTGCGTGAAAAAAGATGGAAGAATGGTCAAAAGAGCAGTGGGACGTGGCTATCCAGTCTGGTGAAAAGGCTGCTTTTTATTTATATACACCAATGTGTGGAACGTGTGTAGTTGCATCGAAAATGATGTCGGTTGTTGAACAATTGCTGCCACAGCTACAGATTGGTAAAGCGAATATTAACTTTATTGAGCAAATCGCTTATGAAAATAAAATTGAAAGTGTACCGTGTTTACTTGTATGTGAAGGCGGAAAAGTGACGGAGAAGGTTTATGCCTTTCAATCCGTACCGTATTTATACGAATTGTTAAAAAAATAAATTGACTGGACTTTACTCACGTGGTAAAGTACGAATATACTAAAAAATATAAATATATCGAACTCTTATAAAGAGCGGCTGAGGGAAGTGCCCTATGAAGCCCGGCAACCATCACAAAAGTGAAAAGGTGCCAAATCACCCAAAGATTTTATCTTTGAAAGATGAGAGAACGGTTCAACGTATAAGTTACGTGACCCCTTCTACTTGTCTATAGTTGAAGGGGTTTTTTACTTCTTTCAGCCGCTGAAATAGAGGAACTCAGTCTAAGAACGCCACATCCTGTGGCAACGACTGAGTGACCAACGTCATGTTGGCCTAGAGCCTCCGGCGGATGTCATGGAATCGAAAAGGATTTCTTTGTGCCAGCACAAAGCCGATTCCAGACGCAATTATGCCGAGGCACAATTGATATAAGAAAAGGAGAATTCGCTATGATTCAGCTTCAAAATATTACGAAGAAATACAAGACCTCGAATGGCGAATTAACAGCAGTTAAAGACGTCAACCTTTCTATCGATAAAGGTGAAATTTATGGCATTATCGGCTATAGTGGCGCTGGTAAAAGTACAATGATTCGTTTGTTAAACGGTTTAGAAAAGCCTACATCTGGTACGGTAACGGTTAACAATCAAGAATTTTCATCCATAAAGGGGCAAAAGCTTAGAGATGCTAGACAAAAGGTCAGTATGATTTTCCAACATTTCAATTTACTTTGGTCTCGAACTGTTGCGGAAAACATTGCTTTCCCACTAGAAATCGCAGGTGTTCCAAAGGCAAAACGTGAGGCACGTGTGAAAGAATTGATCACACTAGTTGGCTTAGACGGACGTGCTAAAGCGTATCCATCACAATTATCGGGGGGACAAAAGCAACGTGTAGGCATCGCTCGTGCACTTGCTAATAATCCAGAAGTATTGTTATGTGATGAGGCAACATCCGCACTCGATCCGGAGACAACAGATGCTATCCTAGATTTACTTGTCGATATTAATGAACGACTAGGTTTAACGATCGTGTTAATCACACATGAAATGCATGTTATTCGTAAAATTTGCCACCGTGTAGCGGTTATGGAAGCTGGAGAAATTGTAGAACGTGGTGAAGTATTACAAGTATTCCAAGCGCCACAAGCGGACATTACAAAAAAATTCGTTTCTCAAATTACAGATACGAAGGAGACACAGGAAACTGTGGCACAAATTAAAGCAAATTACCCTAATGGACAACTTGTAAAGCTAATATTTGTAGGAGAAAAAACAGAGCAGCCTGTCATCTCACATCTTGTAAAACAGTGTGATGTAGAAGTAAGTATAGTACATGGTAATATTTCGCAAACAAAAAATGGTGCGTACGGTACACTTATTGTACAAATTGAAGGCACAGAGTCGAATGTTGCAGCTGCACTTAGCTACTTGCATACAGTCGAAGTACAAACGGAGGTGATTGCCAATGCTAACTAATTTCTTTCCGAATGTCGACTGGGAAAAAATGTGGGAAGCTACGTATGAAACGTTGTATATGACAACAATCTCTACGGTGATCACATTTATACTTGGATTAGTAATTGGGATCTTATTGTTTTTATCAAGTCCAAACCAACTATGGGCCAATAAACTGGTGAACTTTTTAACAGGCTCAATCGTTAATATTTTCCGTTCGATTCCATTTATCGTTTTGATTATTTTATTAATTCCATTTACGAAATTTTTACTCGGCACAATTCGTGGCGCAGATGCTGCTTTACCGGCACTAATTATCGGAGCTGCACCATTTTATGCGCGTATGGTATTAATTTCATTGCGTGAAATCGATAAAGGCGTTATTGAAGCGGCTCGTTCAATGGGTGCTAAAACGTCAACGATTATTTGGAAAGTTTTAATTCCAGAATCGTTCCCAGCGCTTATTTCTGGTCTTACTGTAACGGCTGTAGCACTTGTTGGCTATACTGCGATGGCAGGTATTATCGGTGCAGGCGGTCTAGGAAACTTAGCATTCTTAGATGGTTTCCAACGTAATCGCCAAGATGTAACTTTAATGGCGACTATATTAATCTTAATAGTAGTATTTATTATTCAATGGATTGGCGACTTAATTACAGCCAAAACAGATAAACGCTAAAAAGAAAAAAGCGTATCTCGCTACGAACATCAAAAAAGTTATTTCGGTTTTATGCCGCTAACATATTTTAAATTAGTTAAAAGGGAGTGCAATAAAATGAAGAAATTTTTAACAGGATTATTTTTATCAGTATTAGTATTAGCCTTAGCTGCTTGTGGTGCTGGTAAAAAAGATGATACAAACTCAAACGCATCATCTGGTGATAAATCAGACAATAAAGAAAATGTAACATTAACAATAGGTGCTTCTAATACGCCTCATGCGGTTATTTTGGAAAAAGCAAAGCCAGCTTTAGCTAAAGAAGGTATCGATCTTAAAATTGAAACGTATCAAGACTATGTATTACCAAACCAACATTTAGAATCAGGTGAACTTGATGCAAACTATTTCCAACACCTACCTTTCTTAGAGCTTAGCATGAAAGAAAATGGCTACGACTTTGTAAATGCTGGTGCCATTCACATTGAACCAATCGGAATTTACTCTAAAAAATATAAAACTCTTGAGGATCTACCAAAAGGTGCAACAATTTTACTTTCTAGCTCAGTTTCAGACCACGGTCGTATGCTTTCATTGTTAGAAGCTAAGGGCTTAATTAAATTAAAAGATGGCGTTGATAAAACAGCAGCAGAAATAAAAGATATCGCAGAAAACCCTAAGAACTTCAAATTCGATGCAAATACAGCTCCAGAAATGCTTGTACAAATGTATGAAAATAATGAAGGCGATGCAGTTTTAATTAACTCGAACTTTGCAATCGATAACAATATTAATCCATTGAAAGATGCAATTTCTCTTGAAGATAAAGAATCTCCTTATGTAAATATTGTAGCTGTACGTGCTGGTGATGAAACAAAACCAGAAATTAAAAAATTGATAGAAGTATTAAAATCTAAAGAAATCCAAGACTTCATTATTGAAGAATGGAAAGGCTCAGTTGTGCCAGTTAAATAATTTATTTAAAGGGGTGTGTAAGTATAAAACTTACATACCCTTTTTCTTGTTATCGAAAGAATTGAATAATAAACAAAGGCTGATTTTCACTCCGATTTGGCGCTGACAGGATGAGTCGACAAGCTGGAATAAAATAGTGTTTTTTGTAGTTTGAAAGGGTATGTAATTTAAAAGATTACATACCCTTTCTTCTTATTATAAAAAGGCTGTCTTTTATCAGAAAAATATAACTTTTTGTCAGGAGAGGTATTATTCTGTAGTTTATAACAAAAATATAATAATATTTTAAAAGTGATCGATTTACCAAAAATTTTGTATAGAAATTGTTTAGTCATATTTATTACTATAGTTGTTGTGTTTATAAATCAAAAGAATGATAGAAAAATAACGAAGAAGAATAAAATGCTTCTTCCATCAACTGGAGTGAACACAAATGAATAAATTAATCGTTGCGGAAGATATCATGCAGGAGCATGAGGTGAAGGGTTATTTTGAAATTTTGCGTGAGAGTGTTATTCGTTCGCGTCTAACAATGACTGCAGTCTTTTTTAAAGTAGCGAATTCCTCACAAGGAACTGATATAGAACGTAATCAAGTGAATCATCAAATTTCAGCTTTTTTAAAATCTAAAATACGAAAAACAGATTTACTTTTCCAACTAGCAGATGGCATGCATTGGGGGATATTTTTTCTGCAAAGTAGTGAAGTAGAGGTAAAAGCATTTTTAAAGCGGATTTTCGCAATTCTAACGCAAGAAAGGGAATTTCAACAAATAGCGTTAAAAGCTTCCGTTACTGAAATAAGAAATAATAATGTTGATTTTGAAACATTGTTAGAGAAAAACAAGCACAAACTAGCAGATGAAGAACAGCCGACTTGGTCAGTAGAACAGGTTACAGATTATCGTGTACAACCGACGGAGCAAGTAAAGGTTAGCATTATTGAACAAAATGAAATCTTTAGAAAAGTGCTAGAAACGACACTCGAAAATTTAGACATTCCTCATTATACTTTTGACGTGTCGACCTATGAAGATGGCTATGATTTTTTACAGTCCGATAACTATAAATCTGGCCATATGCATTTAGTTTTGATGAACGATATTTTACCACGTAAAAATGGCTTAGAAATTTTGCACGTTTTGCGAGAAATGCCGAATGAGAAAAAGTTCATCATTTATATGATGTCAGAACGAAACTCAGAGGGTGCAACACTGAATGCTTATGAAGGTGGCGTCGATGAATATATCGTAAAACCATTTAATTTACGTTTGTTAGAAGCAAAAATTAAGAAGACTTTTGCGAGGTTTTGGCTATGATCAAGCTGTCGATTCCTTTTCTTTTAACGGTCAGCGGTATTTTATTAACAGTTCTATTTTTATTTACGATCTATATACTTGTTCAGCGCAAGCGGGAGATTCGTTTTGCAGAAGTGCGTGATACTTTTTTACAAAACTCTTCACAGCAATGGTACAACTATTTAATCAATGATGAAATTTTCTCTATAGTGCTTGTACCCCGAGAGAGAGCTCAAGTAGCAGCTATAGAAATAATCTTTTCATCTTATTTGAAAAATATAAGCAATGAGAAAGTTGAACACAAAATAAAAGAGTTTTCTAATCTCTATTTAAAAAAGTATTATGAAAAGGATTTGACCAGTAAACGATGGAGCATTAGGATGAATGCTTTATATCATATTGCTGATTTACAGATAGAGGATTTATTAGAGACATGTCTTCAATTCGAAAAAACCAAAATTTCGGAGGAGGAATATTTTCAACTGTTAAAAATATACTCTCTCTTCCAACCAGAATTGTTTATCGAAAAAATTAAAGAATCGAACATTCATTATTCTGAAAGCGAATATAGAAGAGTATTTGTCTTGTTAGAGGATGACGTATTTATTCGATTATTTGAAGACTTTAATAGCTGGACAACAAATATCCAATTTGCTGCAATTGATACTGCAGCTGTAAAAAGAAATATACAATACATTGATCGGTTAAAACAGCTATTAACGCATGAGGTTCCAGAAATACAAATAAGAGCATTAAAAGGTCTTTATGAAATTGGTGTAATTGATGAAATCGATCCTTATGTTCCATTTGTGACATCAGATATGTGGGAAATAAGATTAATGGTTGCGAAAATCTTTAAGCATGTACCTCTAAACTATACCTATGCTTATTTAGAACAACTTCTTCAAGATGAAAATTGGTGGGTTCGCTCACAGGCTGCTAAAACAATTGCTGAAAATAGAGATGGAATTGCGAAATTACAGCAATTTATGGAATCCTCAAATGACCCATATGCAATTGACATGGCTCGTGAAACAATCGTCAGAAAGCGAGGGAACAAATGAAAGTATTTTTAGATTTTTGTATGTGGTTCTTTGGTGGATTTATTCTATTTTATATGTTGTTCGTTATTGTTTCGTATTGCGCCATGTTTGTTATAGCCATGTTAGTTATGCGAAAACGCTATAAATTAGACCCCTCAGAGTATGATGATGCGCATACAGATGCCTTTTACTCAAAACCAGTATCCTTATTAGTTCCTGCTTACAATGAAGAGATTGGCGTTGTAGACACAGTCTATTCATTGTTGAATTTACGATATCCACAAACGGAAATTATCATTATTAATGACGGGTCTACTGACTCTACACTACAAACCGTAATCGAGCATTTCCGAATGAAGCCCGTTGATAAAATTGTTCGTACACATATCCCTACAAAACAAGTTAAACAAATTTATGAATCTGAAATCTATAAAAATTGTATTTTAGTAGATAAAGAAAATGGTGGTAAGGCAGATGCATTAAATGTTGGTATTAATGTATCTCAATATCCATATTTCTGCTCTATTGATGGTGATTCAATCTTAGATGAAAAATCATTGCTTCGTGTGATGAAACCGATTGTTTTATCTGATGGTGAAGTGATTGCGGCAGGAGGAAATATCCGAATTGCCAATGGCGCAAAAATGCAGCTTGGTTCCGTTACTGAAACACACTTATCAAATAATTACTTAGTGATCATGCAAATAATAGAATATGCGAGAGCCTTTTTAATGGGGCGAATAGCTTTAAGTAAATACAATCTTGTGCTTATTATTTCGGGAGCATTTAGTGTGTTTTCGAAGGAATGGGCTGTGGAAGCGGGCGGTTATTCAACGAATATTATTGGAGAAGACATGGAGCTCGTCGTGAATATTCACCGTTTGATTAGAAAGAAAAAAGAAAAGAAACGTATAGAATTTGTTCCAGATCCTGTATGCTGGACTGAAGCACCTCAGTCATTAGGGGTTTTGCGAAACCAGCGTAGACGTTGGCATCAAGGATTATTTGAAAGCCTATGGAAGCATAAGACGATGACGTTGAATCCTAAATATGGCTTAATAGGCATGCTTTCATTTCCATACTTTTGGCTAGTAGAATGCCTAGGACCACTAGTTGAGCTAGGTGGTTATATTTATATCGTAGTGGCATTTTTCTTAGGGGAAATCTATTATGAAGTAGCCATAATCCTGTTACTTCTTTTCGTTATTTATGGGGTAATTTTTTCAATAGCTTCTATATTATTCGAAGCATGGATTTTGAATACTTATCCGAAACCGAGAGAGCTACTACGCATGATACTTTTAGCATTTACTGAAATTTTCTGGTATCGACCACTCACTCTTTTTTGGCGCTGTGAGGGATTGCTCCGGTTTGTGCTAAGAAGAAGCGATTGGGGTAATATGAAGCGTGTCGGCATCGGTGAAAAGGAGAAAAGTGTATGAAGCGTATATATATAGGAATTATAGTCGTTCTAATTCTCATTATAACACCTATAGCATGGTGGTATTTCAGCGATGAAAAACCACTCAATGTTGCGATTCTAGATAAAACGGTTCCGAATGAAACTTATCGAGAGCATTTAGGTGTGAACTGGTTTTTAAACCATTATAAATACACAATCGATGAGCATCCGTATGATATACAAAAAAATTACTATGGTACGCTTCCGAATGATAAAACGAAGAAAGTGTCGGAAAAAAAGTTTCCGACTGACTATAGTAATTATGATGTTATTTATTTGGCTGATACGTACGGGGTTTATAAGGATGATTTAGATGAAAAAAAGCGCTTAGGTAAACGTTCAGAAAAAATTGTAGGCGGCTTGGAAATGGATGAATGGCAGTCTATAGTAGATCGTTTAGCAAGCGACAAGAAAAGTATGTTGATTGCTGAATACAATACATTTGCGTCACCAACGTCAGTGGAAGTTAGAAAAGAGTTACAGGATTATTTAGGAATTTCATGGTCTGGATGGATTGGGCGATATTTTGATGAGCTTGATTATCATAAAAATACAGAAATTCCACAATGGGTTATAGATGAACATGGTGATAATTGGCCATACAAAGGCGGAGGCTTTCTTCTATTTAATGAAATTACAGAAAAGCTCATTGTGCTAGAGTTGGACAAGCATGTTAACACAGAAGGTATTCAAGTGCAATTTACTGAAGAAGGGAAAAAGTTCTTCAACACCTCTGCTCATGCAGAATATGGCTATTGGTTTGATATTATCACACCTAAATATGCAGAGGATGCTCTCGCTAATTATGAATGGGACTTAACAAAAGAAGGGGAAAAACTATTAGAGGACAACGATATTCCACAGCAATTTGCGGCAATCGTTTCACAGGATAAACGCTACACGACAAGCTATTATTTTGCAGGAGACTTTAACGATATGTCCCAGGTACCAACCCTTTACAAAATAAAAGGATTACCGACCATTTATAAATATGCTGAGAAATATGCAGATAGTTCATTTTATTGGTCAATCTATATACCGGTCATGCATAAAATTTTTGAAACGTTTGAACAAAAAGAAGTTCAAGAAAACGTTAATCATGACAAATTAAATTACAACGCACGTATTAAGGGCGAGTCATTTGAAATCTTACGAGATGGAAAATGGGAGCCGATAGTCTTTAAGGGCGTTAATATCGGTATGGGTAAACCAGGAGCATTCCCTGGTGAGGCTGCTATTACAGAAGAAGAGTACTATCGATGGTTCCGTCAAATTGCTGAGATGAATGCCAATACGATTCGTGTATATACATTACACCCGCCAGGTTTTTATCGGGCACTTGCAAAATACAATGAAGAACATCCAGATAAACCACTGTATGTATTGCATGGTGTATGGATTAACGAAGAAGGCTTGGTTGATTCATTAGATGCCTATGATGAAGCTACTCTAAAGGATTTTCAACTTGAAATGAAACGAATGGTAGACGTTATCCACGGTAATACTTATGTGAAGCCAGTAACAGGGCATGCCTCAGGATTATATGATGTGGACGTTTCAAAATATGTAATAGGCTGGGTGCTAGGAATCGAATGGTATCCACATATGGTTGTTGGTACGAATGAAAAACACGCTAATATAGGCGAATATAATGGAAAGTACTTTGAAACGAAAAGTGCTTCACCATTTGAGCATTGGTTAGCAGAGCAAATGGATCTAATTACTGTTTACGAGAAGGATAAATATAATTGGATCCGTCCAATGAGTTTCACAAACTGGGTAACAACCGACTTATTAGACCATCCATCTGAGCCTTCTGAGGATGAGGATTTGGTAGGCGTAAATCCAAATGTCATCTATACGAAAGGTGAGATGCAGGCACCAGGTCAATTTGCTTCCTATCATGTTTATCCTTATTACCCTGACTTCTTTAACTACGATCAAAAATATTTAAATTATAAAGATTTCCGGGGCAATAAAAATAGTTATGCAGGATATTTAAAAGAACTACATGAGGCGCATAATATGCCTGTTCTTGTTGCGGAATTTGGAATACCTGCAGCTCGTGGTATGACACATGAAAATGTTTATGGCTGGAATCAGGGCCATATGTCCGAACAGCAGCAAGGTGAAACGTTACAACATTTATATGAAGATATTATGCATGAAGGCTTGCTCGGAGGTCTTGTCTTTACTTGGCAGGACGAGTGGTTTAAGCGGACGTGGAATACGATGGATTATGATGATCCAAACCGTCGACCGTTTTGGTCTAATGCACAAACAAATGAACAACAATTTGGCGTACTAAGCTTTGATCGATCTAAAGTAAAAGTAGACGGCGATACAAAGGAATGGAAAGGTACACAAATGTACAATACCTCACCTTCTGACTCAACAGATTTTGCTGTCGATTATGATGAAAGATATTTGTATCTCAAATTAAAAAGTGATGTTTTAGAACAAGCCTCACCTCGTATTTTACTTGATGTAGTACCAAATCAAGGGAATACTTCAGCTACATCCATAAAAGATATGACGTTTTCAAATGGCGTAGATTTTATTGTGGAATTAAATAAAAGTGGAGACTCTCGAGTTGTCATAGATGAATACTATGATTTCTATGATTATTTTTACGGTCATAATATAAATCTGATTCCACCTCGTATGGCAGTTCCTACAAAAAATAGTGGTAAGTTTACTCCGATTTATTATGTGTTAAATAAACAACTGTACTTACCAGAGGAAGATAGAACTACCGACTTTAGTTATTATGAAACAGGGAAGCTGCTTCAAGGGAATGCCAATCCAAAAGCAAAAGATTATAATTCGTTAGTAGACTATACGTGGACGGATGATCATGTGATTGAGCTACGAATTCCTTGGCTACTAATCCAAACTAGAGATCCAAGCCAGCGTGAGTTTATGGGAGATTTATATAAAGATGGAGAGACAGCTTCGATGAAAGTCGATAATATTTATATTGGTGCGGTCTTTGTAGATAGAGAGGGCAAAGTTGTAAAATCTTTACCTGAGAAAAATGGCCAAGTCTTACCGAAACTCTCACCTTATACTTGGGAGCCATGGCAAACACCTAAGTATGAAGAGCGTTTAAAACAATCATATTATATTTTACAAAAATTATTTAAAGATTAATCAATTATGCCTCGGCATAATTGCGTCCGGAATCAGCTTTGTGCTTGCACAAAGAACTCCTTTACGATTCCGTGACATCCGCCGGAGGCTTTAACTTCTTTCAGCTGATGTTTGGACACCCGCTGAAAAGGGCTTAAAGCCACATTCATCTCATCATCTTTAGAGGTGGGAGATCTTTGCTGAAAGAAGTTACAAAGAGCTTAGGATAGGTGATTTTTTACCTATTCTAAGTTTTTTTATTGTTCGATAGAAAATAAAGAAAAGTTTTGCAATTCCGCCTATTCTCCGAACTGTATATTCTCACGATTGTTTATGTTAAATTACTACTAATACATTCGAGAAAGACAGTTGTTTTTTTAAGGAGGACATTATAGTGAAGTTTAAATTTGGTCTATTGGCAAAAATTATTGTCGCTATCTTTTTAGCGGTAATACTTGGAGGTTTTATGCCGGAGCCATTTGTACGTATATTTGCAACATTTAATGGCTTATTCGGTAATTTCTTAAACTTTGTAGTACCACTTATTATTATTGCATTTATTGCACCGGGCATTGCCCAGCTTGGGAAAGGCTCAGGAAAATTATTAGGCTTGGCAACATTCTTTGCTTATTTCTCAACAATCATTGCAGGCATGTTCGCCTTTTTAGTAGCGCGAAATGTGTTGCCTAACTTCATATCAAATGGTGCTATGGAAAGTATGAAAAACCCAGAGGAATTTTTAGCACAGGCATTCTTTAAAGTTGAAATGCCGCCATTAATGGGTGTGATGTCAGCATTAATTTTTGCATTCATCGTAGGGATTGGTATGACAGTCATCAAAGGCGATGTGATGAAACGTGGTTTTGAAGAGTTTAATGTAATCATTGAAAAGGTAATTGCATTTGTCATTATTCCACTTTTACCATTCCATATTTTTGGGATTTTCTTGAACATGACATATGGAGGTCAAGTAGCAAAAATCTTATCTGTCTTTGCAATTGTCTTCGTACTAATAATTGCGATGCATTGGGTAATATTGCTAGTGCAATACACTACTGCGGGAACTTTAAATAAGAAAAATCCGCTTAAGTTACTTCGAACAATGCTACCTGCGTATTTTACAGCATTAGGCACACAATCTTCAGCTGCGGCTATTCCGGTTACATTGCGACAATCACAAAAAACAGGGGCTTCAGAAAAAGTAACGAATTTTACAATCCCACTGTTTGCAACTATTCATTTATCAGGTAGTACAATTACAATCGTAACTTGCTCTTTAGGTGTTATGATGATGAACGGTATGGATATAGGCTTTGTGCAATATATCGGCTTTATATTTATGCTAGGTATTACAATGGTTGCGGCACCCGGTGTCCCAGGAGGAGGAGTCATGGCAGCAATAGGCTTACTGCAAACAATGCTCGGCTTCGACGAAACAATGGTTGCACTAATGATCGCACTGTATATAGCACAAGACAGCTTTGGTACAGCTACAAATGTAACGGGAGATGGTGCATTAGCCATGATTGTCGACCGTTTCAACAAACAAGCAAATTAATAAATATCAAAGTGAACGGATAGAATCACTAAAGAAAAAAATCGCCTGCTACGGCGATTTTTTTTTGCTTAGGTCGCGAAATAATATTGGAGTTCTCTTAAAGATTAACTAGGGGGTACTACTTTTCAAGATAAATAGCTAATGGTGATAAAGCGTTACGGATTCAATAGTATGAGGTAGCACACATTTTTTAAGACTAGAAAATTTTTTTGTGATAAGTAATTAAAGTTTTTACTTGCTGAAATTTAATAAAATTACATGTTTATGTAGGGATATATCGAAGGATTATAGTTCTAAAGAAAGGATGTGTGAGTTTATTTGGGATACTGGTAATTGGTAAAATAGTTATTTTTTCATTTATAAAGGAAATTGTATAGAAAATGTTAAGTTTTATTTAGTACTATATATGTATTAGATAGGTGCATTTTGAATTATAGGATAATGTTACTTCGTTGGATGTGCGATGAGGGAAAACATTACAAAAAAAATGAATCGTAAAAGAAATAACGATTGTAGAGATAGTCTTTGAATTAGGTTTTTAATTTCTTTCAGCAATTTTAGTAGCGAAAGTGAAACGCCAGCTACAAGTGTTTTTGTAGTGACATGCAAGCCTAAGCAAGAAATCGATTCTGGACGTAATTTTGCCGAGACATAATCGATCATAACTTAGACAAAGGAGGAATTTGTTTATGGGGATAAAAATTGAGCTAAGGGGATTAGCTTTATCAAAAAAAATCAAAACAAGAAGTGCAACAATTGGAATTGTTGGACTTGGTTATGTGGGGCTCCCGTTAGCCTTGGAAATCGTCAATAAAGGCTTTGCAGTAATTGGATTCGATAAAGACATTGAAAAAGTTACTAAAATAAAAAGCGGTGATAGTTATATTGCTGATATGTCTAATGCAGCCATAGAGAAAGCGGTTAATGAACAGAATTTTGAGCCGACATATGATTTTTCTAAACTTGCACAAGTAGATATTATTATTATTTGTGTACCAACACCTACAACCTCAGATGGAACACCTAATATCTCGTATATTGTTGATGCAGCAAATGCAATCGTACAGAACGTATCCTCAAATACTTTAGTTATTCTTGAAAGTACAACTTACCCTGGAACAACAGAAGAAATAGTTCAACCAATCTTAGAAAATGGTAACTTTGTTATTGGACAAGATCTATTTTTAGCTTATTCACCTGAACGTGTCGACCCTGGAAATTTTAATTTTTCAGTTTCCAACACGCCTAAAGTAGTTGGTGGAATAACAACATCTTGTTTAGAAGTTTCTAAGCTTTTTTATGAATCAGTAATCAATACAAATGTATTTGCTGTAACAAGTCCAAAGGTTGCCGAAATGGAAAAGTTACTAGAAAACACATTTAGGCAAATTAATATTGCTCTTGTCAATGAATTAAGTCAGATTTGTCATAAGATGGATATAGATGTGTGGGAAGTTATTGAAGCGGCTTCGACAAAGCCTTATGGTTTTATGCCATTTACACCTGGCCCAGGAGTAGGTGGTCATTGTATCCCGGTGGACCCTAAATATTTATTATGGGCTGGCCAGCAACATGGTATTGCTGCAACTTTAATTGAGACCGCTGATAAAATTAATAATTCCATGCCAAGCTTTGTAGTTGCAAGACTTGAAACTTATTTAAATGCGCAAGGAAAAGAGATAAGTGATGCGGAAATTGTAGTGATTGGAGTTTCCTATAAGCCAAATATTAATGATTTTAGAGAATCACCAGCATTACGTGTCATTGACGAATTAATGGACAAGCAATGTGGGCTAAATGTTATTGATCCATTTATTGAAACGTTTACAACTGGTAATTACATGTTAAACACAGTTTCACTTACAAAAGAAATCATTCAAAAAGCAGATGCTGTAGTCATTTTAACGAATCATACAACAATTGATTATTCATTAATTGATCAGCACGCTGCTTTAGTTTTTGATACACGTAATACCCATCACTTATTCGAGAATGAAAAATACTACAAATTATAGGAGGGATTCTGTGAATGTGAGTCGACTGAAAATATGTAGTCTATTATTCATTTTATTTTTAACAGGATGTCAATCGTCTGCTCAAACTAATCAGGTTCAACCAGTTGATTCAACAATTGAGGTAAAGGAACATGATGGGACGATGAGTGAAATTTATAGTCACGCAAGCATTCTTAGTCCGAGGATAGCATTAACCTTTAATGGGCTTGCTGACAATGAAACAATGCTGAAGCTATTAAAGGTATTAGACCAATGTAACATGAAGGCAACATTTTTTGTAGAAGGAACGCGAGTGGCACAAGATCCTGAGTTAGTGAAGGACATTTTAGCAAAAGGTCATGAAGTAGAAAATGGTACGCTGACGTTTCCTGATATGACCGATTTAAATTATGAAGAAACCTATAAAGAGATCTATTTAACGAATCAAGTTTTTGAAGAGCATCTAGGTTATACACCAAAATACGTTCGAAGTCGTTCTGGTGACTCAACTGACAATATGCGTTTAGCAACTAAAACGCTCAATATGAAGGGAGTCGTAGCATCTTCCATAAATCCGAAAGATCGAAATATGCAAAGTGCCGAAGAGATAACGGATTATATTCATCGTTTTATCAACAGTGGATCAGTCATTCATTTAAACACATACATTAATCCTGCGATTATTGATGTTGTACCACTATTGTCTCAATTGGGGAAAGAACAAGGATATGCTTTCTCTACATTAACGGACGTATTAGATGAGCAATATATAGCAAAACCCTTAGAGTCAATAGAAGGCTATGACGCTATTAAAGTGAATCTGGATTATGAAAATGTAAAACCAAATATGTACTACCGTAAAAATACTTCTAAAAAGGAAGTTGCTTTAACCTTTGATGATTGGGCGAGTGAGGAGAGACTTAAAGAAATTTTAGATGTTCTTGATAAGTATAACGTTCACTCTACATTCTTTTTAATCGGCAAAGGTGTGGAAAAGGAACCGCAACTAGCGCGATTAATTGTTGAGAAAGGCCATGAGGTTGCAAGCCACTCCTACAATCACCTTGATGTAACGACAATGACACCGGAGGAACTCCAAGAGGATGTCGTGAAGGCGCATAAGGCGTTAACATATGCCTTACAGGAAGAACCTTTATTGTATTTCAGACCTAATAAAGGTGCTATTAATGAAGAATCAGCGAAAATTATTGCCGCAACAGGTATCAAATCCATTGCTATGTACGATATTGCATCATTCGATTGGAATTTAGAATATACCGTTTCAGATATTTATAATCGTGTGATGAGTAGGATTGGTCCAGGAAAAGTAATTGTTATGCACATTTTAGATGGTACAAAAACAGTCGAGGCTTTACCAGTAATCATTGAAAAGCTGCAAAAAGATGGGTATAGCTTTGCAAAAATGTCGACTTGGATTGAAGAAGATTCAAATAAGAAAGTGAATTGATAATCATGAATAAGAAAAAAGAGATTTTAACGATACCGCGCTCTGATCGACGAATTTTATCGAATATTCCTGACCCAGAAAATGTACGAAATCTCGTTAATCGACGAGGTGCTTCGTATCAAAAGGAAGAAATCGATCCTACAGATGTCAATGAAATATATCGTTTACAGCTGTTAAGTTTACGCTATGAAACTAATTTTGAAGTACAAATTAAAAGAGTAAAGCAAAAGGTTAGTGACAAACATTATGCGGAGGATATTTCGGTTACAGGTATCCTTATATTTTCAAATAGTCCTAATAATTTTGAAATAGATGAAATTATTACGATGAAATTTACTATACCTGGTGGTGCGATGCCGGAGGGCTATGAATCTAAGGTAAAGGTAAAAGCGAAAGTTGTTCGCCATTTTACGAAAGAAGTAGATGGTGAAACTAGATGCTATTATGCATGTGAATTTCTACAGCCTTTAAATGACTATATGACTAAAAAACGTTGGGGACTATCAATCTTTGTGGCAAGTTTATTTCTATTGATTGTTTCTCTTATTGTGGTATTAATGAGGGCTGAAAGTGTTATTTATTTCAGATTCAATAAATTCCTATATCTATATAGTATTATTGCTGCAACATTTCTTTTAAGTCGATATTTATTCGGTATTTTCTATAGGAATGTCCCGATAAATCCTAAATTTGAACCGGGCGTTTCTATTATTATTCCAGTGTTTAACGAAGAAGAGTGGATTCATAGAACAATTTTAAGCTGTATTAATCAGTATTATCCTGTAGACAAATTAGAAGTTATTGTTGTAGATGACTATTCAACAGATAGAACTGAGGAAAAAGCTAAAGAAATGATTGAACTTATTCATAGTGAGGGTGAGCGATTTAAAACAAAGAATCGTTTAAGCTTCCATAAGCTACCTCAAAATGGGGGGAAACGAGAGGCTCTAGTGGCCGGAGTGCATCTAGCCAAACACGATTTAGTCGTTTTCGTAGATTCAGATAGTTTTTTAGAACCTCATGCTATTCGAAATATAGTGCAGCCTTTCCAAGATCCTAAAATGGGCGGTGTGGCTGGAAGAACAGAGGTTGAAAATAAATTTACAAATGCTCTGACAAAATTGCAAACCGTTCGCTATTATATAGCCTTCCGGATAATGAAAGCTGCTGAGTCTTGGTTTGATACAGTAACTTGTTTATCTGGTCCATTAGCGTGTTATCGAAAAGAGCTTATTTTAAAGAATGAAACAGCATGGTTAAACCAAAAATTTCTTGGACAACCCGCAACATTCGGTGATGACCGTAGTATGACAAATTATATTTTAAAAACACATCGAACGGGATATCAGGATAATGCCGTATGTTCTACAATTGTTCCATCAGATTCAAAAGTCTTTTTATCTCAACAAATGAGATGGAAACGATCTTGGCTACGCGAATCGTTACGAGCATTTTTATTTATGTGGAAGAAGGAACCTTTTATGTTTCTTTTCTTCATCATCGGTTTAATCGTACCGATAGCAGCCCCTATTGTTGTTGTTTACAATCTACTTTATGTGCCAATTATGCATGGCGTTTTTCCAACTACGTTTTTAATGGGCTTGTTATTGATGGCAATGCTAATGAGTTTGGCCCATCTTTTCTTTCGAAAAAGTAAGTTATGGACATTTGGCTTTATCTTTGTACTTTTCTATGAATTTATTTTGCTGTGGCAAATGCCTGTTGCATGGGTTACATTTTGGAAATCAACATGGGGTACGAGAGAAACACCTCAAGATGTCATCGCCAAAGAAAAGAAATTGGAAAAACAAAAATTGCGAAAATCCCGATTTTCGATTCTAAATAGAAAAATGGGTGAGAAGAAATGAGTGAAAAAAATGTTGTATTAAATCCAGCAAAAAAAAACCGAAGGAAAATAATACGATCCATTGTTCAAGCGATTATCGTTATATTTTTAGCGATCATTTTAATACGTGTAGTGTTTTTAACAGAAAAAAGGGTAGAGGAAACGGTTCCTCTAGAAAATAAAGATGGTTTCATCGCATTATCATATTTTGGTGTGAGCAGAGGCGAGTCTCCTAAATACGTATCTAAAGAGAATTTAAAAAAACAACTAGCATTACTTGAAAGTCAGGGTTATCAAACAATTACTCAGCAAGATATTTTAGATTTTTATCAGAAAGACAAACCGTTGCCAGAAAAAGCTTTGTTTTTATCATTTGAAGATGGACGGACAGATTCTAGTATATTTGCTCAAAACATCATGGAGGATCTAAACTATAAAGCTACGATGTTTACGTACGCCAATAAAATGGATACACGGGACAACAAATTTTTAAAGCCGAAAGACTTATTACTCATGGAGAAAAGTGGGTATTGGGAGTTGGGCTCTAATGGGTACCGTCTAACATATATTAATATTTTTAATAATAAAGGACAGTCGTTAGGTGTATTAGATGAAAATAATGTGCCGAATAAAACAACTATCGAATATTATAATCATTATTTAATGGACTTCATTCGCAATCAATATATGATTCCAAGTGAAACGCGACAGGAAATGGAAAAACGTATTCAAAAAGATTACAAGCTAATGCAAGATATTTATGAGGAGGAATTAGGAGAAGTTCCTAAAGCTTATGCGATTATGCATTCCAACTCACTTTATAATAATATGGATTCGTTAGTTGAACGTGCGAATAATAAAGAAATTAAAGATAAATTTAATATGCATTTCAATTTGGAGCTAGGGGCATATAATGATGCGGATGCTAATCTTTATAACTTAAGTAGATTGCAAGTTTCGCCCTATTGGTCTACCAATCACTTGATGATGAAAATCCGCCAAGCTAGTAAGCAAAATGTAGAATTTGAAGTCGGAGATCCTAATCGAGCAAAAGAATGGTCTGTCATGAATGGTGCAGCAGAATATGAAAATAATGCGATTACTATAACATCTGCACCTGCTAGTGAAGGTCGGGTAATATTGAAGGAAACACTTCCAGAGCAATATAATATAAACTTTGCCTTTAAAGGGAATGTCGTTGGACAACAATCTATTTATTTAAACTATGATGAAAAAAATGATAGCTATATTCGGGTAGCTTTAATCGATAATGAGATTGTTGTTTCTGAGAAAACACCAGAATCAAGCGTTGTTGAGAAGGGGCGTTTCCCGTTAAATGAAATAAAGTGGAATGAAGAAGAGTATGCATTTAATAAGGCTACTGTATACAATTATCAGGATACGCAAAAAGGCTCTAGAATTGATAAGGAAGAATATCCACGAAACCTAACAAAAACAAGAGAATTTAACATTGCTGTTAATAAGGATAAAATTAAGATAGATGTAGATAAGGTATTATCCAAAACAATACAAGTAAATCCTGATATTCAAGGATCACAAATTGGATTTGGTGCGATGTTCAGCACAAAAGAAACTTCGCATGAACAGTATGCAGATGATATTTATGATACATTCATCGAAGATATTTTGATTACAGATAGTAACGATCGTACACTTTTTACTAACCAATACACGAACTTCGATAAAGTAAAGCACAAAACAATGACTTTCATTAATAGCGTTGTGGATTTCTTTATTGAAACCTTCTAAAGCGGGGAGAACTAAATTCAAGTGAAAAAAATTTTATTGTTTATCTGTCTAGCGCTACTAATTATCACGGCCTGTAATAATAGTAAAGAAGAACCTGTGAAGGCGAGAGAACTATTGAAGAACAAAGAAAAGCTTCAATTATCTATTTGGTTACCTGAATGGCAAATCAAATCTGCCATCGAGGATGTGGGAAATTCAGAACAGGGCTTACAAGACATTCGCGTTTTTGGTGCTTATTTTAATGAGAGTGACCAATTATTATTAACTGAAGATACGATAGAAATGTTGAAACAAACACAGCAACAATTTAATGAATCACATCAAGTGATACTTACGTTAATTAACGATACTGTTACAGATAACGCCCCTTCAGTTCAGAAGGATAGCAAATTATTAAATCGATTGTTTCAAAATGCGTCATCAAGGCAGCGACATATTGATAATATTTTGCAAGTTGTTGACCAATACAATGTGAATGGTATCGAAATTGATTATGAAAAGGTTGCTAAAGAGGACCTTCCTGGGTATGTCCGTTTCCTAAACGAACTTTATAAACAGTTATCAAAAAAAGGTATTTCATTACATGTCGTACTAGAGCCTAGCTTCCCGTTTGATGTTAAATTGCCAAATGGACCTAAATATACAGTGATGGCTTATAATGTGCACGGATATCATAGTGGTCCAGGTGCAAAGGCGGACTTTTCATTTTTAAATGATTTAATAAAAAAAATTAAGAAGTCCAATCAAAAACTAGCGATTGCTTTTGCAACTGGGGGATTTGAATGGGTAAATCAAGGCAAAACAGTTGCATTAACAGAGATAGAGGCAGAGGAATTACTGAACAAAACGAAAGCGGTTAAACAACGAGATAAAGCAAGTGGTGCTGTATATTTCACGTATGTAGATGAACAAAAAGTGAAGCATGAAGTTTGGTATGCCGATCAGGAAACACTTGAAAAATGGACAGCACACGTACGAAAGAAACGCTACAATGAGATTGTTTTATGGCGTGCCGGAGGTCTAAGTTCGAAAACGTTACAATGGATTAACGAACAATCAGAGGAGTGACGAATCGGATTGCTAGAGAGACGGATGGCACAGTCGAAGTCGTGGATAGAACAGCCGAAGTCGTGGATAGAACAGCCAAAGTCGTGGATAGAAACGTCAAAGTGGCGGATAGAGAAGCCAAAATCGTGGATAGAATCGCCAGAGCGACGGAAAGACCCGACGAAACGACGGATATAAATATCAAAGCGACAGAAAGAACCGCCAGAACGACGGAAAGAAACACCTAAACCTACAAAAAAATCGCCACATACGGCGATTTTTTTATTGGAATTGAGAAAGTCGTGAAAAGAAATTGGTAACGAAGTCTAAAAATATTTTTTCTGATGGAGCAATTTCGCGGTTTACAGGTGAAATAATACCGACTGTTCTTGGAATTGTAGGTGATTTAATCGGTACCTTTACTGTGAAGCGAGCAGCTGAATCATATAGGGAGCTTTCTGGTAATAAGCTAACCCCGATGCCCGCAGCGACAAGACCTTTTAGTGCATCTAAGTCTTCACCCTCAGAGATGACTTTTGGCAAGAAGCCGGCAGCGCGACAGGCATCCATAGCTACTTTATGTAAAATATAGCCATCTGGGAATAACACAAATAAATCATTACGTAAATCAGCAAGTTGAATACTTTCTTTTTTGGCTAATGGATGTTTTGCTGGCAGTAATGCAGCGATATTTTCAGTAAATAATATGGTTGAACGAATTGTTTCGTCCTTCGGTGGAAGTGGACCTAAAAAAGCTAAATTTAACTCGCGGTTTTTGACTGCATCGATTAAAAAACGATAAGAACCTTGACGGAGTTGGAATTGCAAATCTGGATATTCACGCGTAAAGGCAGAAATAACAGTTGGCAATACATAGCTAGCTAAGCTTGTTGGAAAGCCGATTTTTATTGTACCTTTAGCAGGGTTTAAATATTCTTCAACTTGCTTTGCGGCAAAATCGATGGCTTTTAAAGCAGTAATGGTGTGCTCGAGAAATGTTTTTCCAATCGGTGTTAATTTAACATTGCGTCCTACACGTTCAAAAAGTGGTGTGCCTAATTCATCTTCTAAATTAGCAATTTGTCGGCTTATTGCAGATTGAGCAACATGAAGATGTTCGGCAGCCTCTGATATGTGTTCGCGTTCTGCAACTTCAACAAAATATCGTAATTGACGTAACTCCACTAGATATTCACCTCTATTAATCGAAAAATACGATTGATTATTCTTCAATTATATACTATTAAGATGAAAATAACTGAAAATAAACAAATGTTAACCGGTGCGAATTAAATGACGGGATATCTCAGTAGCTTCATTGAAGCGCGGAGAGGAACGAATGCTAAATGCGTCACGCCCTGTAATAAAGCCTTCGTGACCAACACCTGCCACTGTCGCGCAAAAACAACTACCGCTACTGCAACGTTAGCACTTCACTGCCGCGCAAATAAGATCCTGCTGCCCCGAAGTCCCCAGCCGGAACGGAAATCCCTCACGTTATGGTGGTAAATCTTTTTTTACGAACTAGAACTCTATAAATTTCTTTCCCTTATTTGATTCTATTCTAATAAAAAAGGTTATAGTATTGGTACTGTTCTTTATACATTTTTGTCACAAAACCGCTACAATTAGCGATTCCTAAGGGGTTTCCACTATGTAGCTAGATGAAATCCGTTCTCAATTAGATTTATTTTATTGAAAATAAGGGAAGTCGATTCTCATTGTCAATAACGATAAGCAATATTTTGAAAATGCTTACAAACTCTTTGTTTTTAAGGATTGTTTCAAAGAAAAGTGAAAGTGATTGAAATGGTTTGCATAGAGAACGATTTTCAGTTAAGATTAGAATGATGATAATTAAGGGATGGTTCACCATTCACTGAACACACTATGGAGGTATTTTATGTCAACTTTAGTTATTAAAGATCTTCACGTTGAAATCGACGGGAAAGAGATTTTAAAAGGCGTAAATCTTACGATCAATACAAATGAAATTCATGCAATCATGGGACCAAACGGAACTGGTAAATCTACACTAGCTTCTGCAATTATGGGTCACCCTAAATATGAAGTAACTTCTGGTACAGTTGAGCTTGATGGCGAGAATGTACTTGAAATGGAAGTGGACGAGCGTGCTCAAGCAGGTTTATTCCTAGCTATGCAATATCCTTCTGAAATCGCTGGTGTAACTAATGCTGATTTCTTACGTTCAGCTATCAATGCACGTCGTGAAGAAGGCGATGAAATTTCTCTAATGAAATTTATCCGTGAATTAGATAAAAACATGGAATTCCTTGAAATGAATGAAGATATGGCACAACGTTATTTAAATGAAGGTTTCTCTGGCGGTGAGAAAAAACGTAACGAAATTCTTCAATTAATGATGATTAAACCAACTTTCGCAATTTTAGATGAAATTGACTCTGGTCTTGATATTGACGCGCTTAAAGTTGTTTCAAAAGGAATCAATGCAATGCGTGGAGAAGGCTTCGGCTGCTTAATGATCACTCACTACCAACGTCTACTTAACTACATTACACCAGACCATGTACACGTAATGATGCAAGGCCGTGTTGTTAAATCAGGTGGCGAAGAGTTAGCACAACGTTTAGAAGCGGAAGGCTATGACTGGATAAAAAAAGAATTAGGTATCGAAGAAGAAACAGAAGAACAAGAAGCATAAGAGGGAGGACGAACTAGCATGACAGAGGAACTTAACTTGCCTGTAACAGTACAGGACGTGCGCTCGTTCTCAGAAGCAAAGCGAGAACCGGCTTGGTTTACTGAGCTTCGCGCGGCAGCACTAGACAAAGCAACTGGTTTAGATATGCCAAAACCAGACAGAACAAATATTACAAAATGGGATTTCTTAAATTTCCCAACTCATACAGTTGACAGTGAAGGATTTGCTTCACTTGATGCTTTACCAGAAGAAGCAAAAAGCTTAATTGATCTTGAAGCACAAGAAAACCTTTATGTTCAACGCAATAATACACCAGCTTTCATTAAAACATCACAAGAATTAGCTGATAAAGGTGTTATTTTTACAGATATTTTAACGGCGGTTCGTGAACACGGTGACCTTGTTAAAAAGTACTTCATGACAGAAGCTGTAAAAGTTGATGAGCATAAATTAACTGCGCTTCATGCGGCACTTGTTAACGGTGGTGTATTCGTATATGTACCGAAAAATGTAATTATTGAACAGCCACTTCAAGTAATCTTCTTAAACGATAACGCAGAAGCTTCATTATATAACCACGTGTTAGTTGTAGCTGAAGCAAATTCAGCTGTAACATATGTTGAAACATATATTTCAACAGTTGAAGAAGCAAAAGGTCAAGCAAATATTATTGCTGAAGTAGTAGTTCAAGACAACGCACAAGTTACTTACGGTGCGGTTGATGTACTTGCGAAAGGATATACTACTTATGTAAATCGTCGTGGACGCCTAGCTCGTGATGCGAAAGTAGATTGGGCTCTTGGCTTAATGAATGACTCAGATACTATTTCTGAAAACATTACACATCTAATCGGTGACGGTTCTAATGCTGATACAAAAACAGTCGTTGTTGGTCGCGGTGAACAAAAACTTAACTTCACTACTGAAGTTCGTCACTGGGGTAAGAACTCAAATGGTCATATCTTAAAGCATGGTGTAATGAAAGAAGCGGCACAATCAATCTTTAACGGCATTGGCTACATCGAAAAAGGTGCGACAAAAGCGGATGCACAACAAGAATCACGTGTGTTAATGCTTTCTGAAAAAGCTCGTGGCGATGCAAACCCAATTCTATTAATCGATGAAGACGATGTAACAGCAGGACACGCAGCATCTGTTGGCCGAGTTGATCCACTGCAACTTTACTACTTAATGAGTCGTGGTATCTCGAAAGCAGAAGCAGAGCGCCTTGTTATCCATGGATTCCTTGCGCCAGTTGTTACGCAATTACCAATCGAAGGCGTTCAAAAGCAACTGACGGAGGTTATTGAAAGGAAAGTTCGCTAATGATGAATAAAGACATTAAAAGCTATTTCCCGATTTTAAATCAGGAAGTAAACGGTCATAAACTTGTTTACCTTGATAGCGCAGCAACTTCTCAAAAACCTATTCAAGTAATTGAAGCGATGAAGCATTATTATGAATTTGATAATTCCAATGTTCACCGTGGTGTGCATACATTGGGTAATCGTGCTACTGACAAGTATGAGGGCGCACGTGAAAAGGTTCGTAATTTTATTAATGCTACTTCAACACAAGAAATTATTTTTACTCGCGGTACTACAACTGCTTTAAATACAGTAGCAGCAAGTTATGGTCGTGCTAATGTGGCTGATGGTGATGAAATTGTCATTACCCACATGGAACACCATTCCAATATTATTCCTTGGCAACAGCTTGCAAAGGAAAAAAATGCAACACTGAAATATATTGAGCTCGAAGCAGATGGCACACTTAATCTAGAAAAGGTTCGTGCGACAATTACACCTAAAACAAAGATTGTGTCGGTGTCTATGGCGTCAAACGTCCTTGGAACGATTAACCCAATTAAAGAAATCGCTCAAATTGCGCATGCTAACGGTGCGGTAATGGTAGCGGATGCTGCACAAGCAGCACCACATATGAAAATCGATGTACAGGATTTGGATGTAGATTTCTTAGGGTTCTCAGGTCATAAAATGTGCGGACCAACTGGGATAGGTGTACTATATGGTAAAAAAGAACACCTTGAAAAGATGGAGCCAATTGAATTTGGTGGCGAAATGATTGACTTTGTTGGACTTCATGAGTCGACGTGGAAAGAATTACCGTGGAAATTTGAAGGTGGAACTCCTATTATTGCAGGTGCAATAGGTTTAGGGGCTGCTATCGATTTCTTAACTGAAATTGGGCTAGATAAAATTGCGGAGCACGAGCATAAGCTTGCAGGCTACGCGATGGATCAGCTTGAAACAATTGACGGACTTAAAATTTTTGGCCCACGTGACCCGATGAAGCGTTGTGGCCTTGTAACGTTTAACCTAGACGATGTACATCCACATGATGTGGCAACGGTTCTTGATATGAGCGGTATTGCTGTTCGTGCAGGACATCATTGCGCGCAGCCACTAATGAAATGTCTTCAACAAGTAGCGACAGCGCGTGCAAGCTTCTATCTGTATAACACAGAAGAAGATATTGACCGCTTAGTGGCAGGGTTACGTTCTGCGAAGGAGTATTTTGGCGATGTCTTTTAATAATTTAGATCAACTATATCGTTCAGTCATTATGGATCACTATAAAAATCCTCGTAATAAAGGATTTATAGAAAACGATGCTGTAACGATTGATATGAACAACCCGACTTGTGGAGACCGTATTCACTTAACGCTAAAAGTGACTGACGGTATTGTCGAGGATGCGAAGTTTGACGGTGAAGGCTGTTCAATTTCGATGTCTTCTGCTTCCATGATGACGCAGCTCATCAAAGGGAAAAAAATTGATGAAGCATTAGAGCTTGCTGATGTTTTTTCTAAAATGATGATGGGTGAAGACTATAGCGATAAATATGACCTTGAGGATGTTGAGGCACTACAAGGTGTTTCTCAATTCCCTGCACGTATTAAATGTGCAACATTAGCTTGGAAAGCGATGGAAAAAGGTGTTAAGGAATAAATAATTCCTAATTTCAAGTGAAAGCATTAATTGTGCTTTCACTTGAAGTAAGGTTATTGAGCATTAAACAAAATAACAATTATTTATGAACGGAGGAGAAAAGATGGCTAAAAAAATGCCTGATATTGGCGATTACAAATACGGATTCCATGACAAGGACGTATCAATTTTCCGTTCAAAACGTGGTTTAACTGAAGAAATCGTCCGTGAAATTTCTAATATGAAACAAGAGCCAGAGTGGATGCTTGAGTACCGCTTAAAAGCACTTGAAACTTTCTATACAAAACCAATGCCGCAATGGGGTGGCGACCTAGGAGATTTAGATTTTGATGAAATTACGTATTACGTAAAACCATCAGAAGCTACACAAAAATCTTGGGATGAAGTACCTGATGAAATTAAAGCTACTTTTGATAAATTAGGTATTCCAGAAGCAGAGCAAAAATACCTTGCAGGTGTATCTGCTCAGTACGAATCTGAGGTTGTTTATCACAACATGAAACAAGACCTTGAAGATCTTGGTATTGTGTTCAAAGATACTGACTCAGCTTTACGTGAAAACGAAGATATTTTCAAACAATACTGGGGCAAAGTGATTCCTTACACTGACAACAAATTTGCTGCACTAAACTCAGCAGTTTGGTCAGGTGGATCATTCATCTATGTACCACCAGGTGTAAAAGTGGAAACGCCATTACAAGCTTACTTCCGTATTAACTCTGAAAACATGGGTCAATTCGAACGTACGTTAATTATTGTAGATGAAGGCGCGCACGTACACTACGTTGAAGGTTGTACAGCTCCTGTTTACACAACAAACTCTTTACACTCAGCAGTAGTAGAAATTGTTGTACGTAAAGATGCATACTGCCGTTATACAACGATTCAAAACTGGGCAAACAACGTTTACAACCTAGTAACAAAACGTACAGTTGTTGAAGAAAACGGTACAATGGAATGGATCGACGGTAACATCGGTTCTAAGTTAACAATGAAGTACCCAGCTTGTATCCTTAAAGGTGAAGGCGCTCGTGGTATGACATTATCAATCGCATTAGCAGGTAAAGGTCAACACCAACACGCAGGTGCGAAAATGATTCATATGGCACCAAACACATCTTCAACAATCGTTTCTAAATCGATTGCCAAACAGGGTGGTAAGGTAACATATATGGGTCAAGTTCGTTTCGGCCCTAAAGCAAGTGGTGCACGTGCTAATATCGAATGTGATACGTTAATCATGGACAACCAATCTACTTCAGATACAATTCCATACAACGAAATCTTAAATGATAATGTTTCTTTAGAGCATGAAGCGAAAGTTTCAAAAGTATCAGAGGAACAATTATTCTACTTAATGTCTCGTGGTATTTCTGAAGAAGAAGCGACAGAAATGATCGTAATGGGCTTCATCGAGCCATTCACAAAAGAATTACCAATGGAATACGCAGTAGAAATGAACCGCCTAATCAAGTTTGAAATGGAAGGTTCAATCGGATAATATAAGTAAAACCCCGTCACATCAACGTTTGTGGCGGGGTGTTTTTTTGCTTTCTTTGCGGTGTTAAAAGAATTATCACCATTCATTTTTCCAATGATACCTTCTATATTTTATATTTGAGTTTAAACAGATTGGGCTTCCTTTTATTATAAAGAATCGTTATCCATTGTCCTTCCTCAAAAAAAGGACGATTTTTCGTATGCGTCCATACTTTGCTCGTGACGGTGATAGGTTTATTTTGGAATGACGTAAATTGTACTGTCAGCTTCACCCTACGTTGTGATTCGCCTTTTGCATATGTAACCTCATTGGCAACTGTTCGGTGTGAAAAATCACTTTCGATAATCTGTGCGTTCGTTTCAATCCATTCAATTTTTTGATACTTCAATGGTAATAGCCATAGCGTGACGAGAATGATTAGAAAAAAGATACTCAAACCAATAATAATGAACATTTGTATCCTCACTTATTTTCTTTTTTTATTAAAATGTTAGAATATTAAGCTTCCAGAACTTAAAAAGTGAAATAAGGGAACCTGCTAGAGAGCGGTCCTTTACTTATTAAGTAATTATAACGCTATAAAGGTAATATTTTGTAGTCTTGAAGCTTCGATTATTACTTAGTACTCTTATATCTCCATGAGAAGTGCGAATGTGGCGGTCTCAAAAGTGCCCAAGCATCGTATAAAATAGTTTTGTCATATATAATATTTTTTTCAAAAATAGTTGACTTATTTTCAAGTTGTAACTATAATGGTTACAGCTGGAGGTGATGAAGATCAAAATTAGCAGTCGTTTTACAATCGCTGTTCATATTTTATCAATCATCAAGCAAAATCCATCGACCATTTGTACATCGGAATTTATGGCGGAGAGCGTAAATACAAATCCGGTAGTAATTAGGAAAATAGTATCCTATCTTAAAAAGGCAGGTATAGTGCAAGTGCGCCGGGGAACAGGTGGAGCTTCTTTGGTCAAAGATCTAGAGGCCATCACTTTGCTAGAGGTTTTTCGTTCAGTAGAAGTTGTAGAAGAAGATCAGTTATTTCATTTACATGAAAATCCAAATCCTGATTGTCCTATAGGTGCCAATATACAGGCTGTGTTAGAGCTGATTTTAGTGCAAGCACAAGAAGCTATGGAACAAGTATTAGCCAATATTACTATGGCGCAAGTAATTACATCTTTAATCCGTGAGATTCAACAATCACAAAAAATGCATTCTTGAATGCATTATTTATTTGACTTAGTTGTAACTAAGATGGTTACAACTAAAAGAGAAAGAGAGGTTTTAGTGGGTGACGCTTAAAATAAAAGCATATTCGGATTTTATTTGTCCTTTCTGTTTTTTAGGGAAAGGGCCATTAGATGAAATTGCAAATGAAAAGAATATTGAAATAGAGTGGATGCCATTTGAGTTAAGACCTGAACCATATCCGAAAATTGACCCTTGGAAGGAGCCGGCTAAATTAGGATCATGGGATTCCTATATTCTCCCTACAGCTAAAAAGCTAGGGATTGATATGCGATTACCGCGTGTATCCCCACATCCTTATACAAATTTAGCTTTTGAAGGATATCAATTTGCTAAGGTGCATGGAAAGGGAAATGAATTTCATCATAGAATTTTCACAGCGTTTTTCCAAGAAGAACAAAATATTGAGGATGTAGAAGTGTTAACTCAATTAGCGAATGCGGTAGGTTTACCTACAGGAGAATTCAAAGAAGCTTTACGTTCAGGTAAATATCGGGAAGCTCATCAAGAAGCTTTAAAGCATGCTTATGAAGAGGCGAATATTACTGCCGTTCCTACATTAATTATTGGTGATGAAATAATCCAAGGATTAGCTAGTAAAGAAAGACTAGCACAAGTGATCGATCAGCAATTAAAAAAGTAGGTTATGTAAATGATTTAAACAGTAGTGTATAAAATAAAGCTACTTGTAAAAATCTATGTAGATAAATAAATCTTATTAAAATTTGGAGGAAATACAAATGTCAGTAACAACAACTAATTTAAAAGAAGCAATTATTAATCGTCGTTCAATCCGTAAGGTGAAAAAGAACACAGCAATTACAAAAGAAAAAATTGAAGAGCTATTAAAAATCAGTGTACATGCACCGTCTTCATTTAATATGCAAAGTGGACGTGTAGTAGTATTAATGGATAATGAACACGAAAAGTTTTGGGACATTGTCAAAGAAACATTACGTGCACGTGTGCCAGCTGAAAATTTTGCAGCGACTGAAGAGCGCTTACAAGGCTTTAAAGATGGCGTAGGAACAATTTTGTTCTTTGAAGACCAAGCAACAATCAAACAAATGCAAGAAAACGCGCCTTCTTATAAAGAGCAATTCCCATTCTGGTCACATCAAGGAAATGCAATGTTACAATACGCAACATGGATGTCTTTAACTACTGAAGGAATTGGCGCATCTCTTCAGCACTATAATCCAATTATTGACGAGGAAGTTAAACAAACTTGGGATATTCCTGCAGAATGGAGTCTTGTAGCTCAAATGCCATTTGGTGAACCAAATGAACAACCAGGAGAAAAAACTTCTTTACCTTTTGAAGATGTAGTGAAGTTTTATTAATTAAAATATAACTACAATTAAACCCCATTAAGTGGACACGGTTCACTTAATGGGGTTTCTAACATATTAGTAGAATGAAAACTCGTATCCTACATAGTTGAAAACATTGGAAAACCCTATATTTTCTGCTACAGCGATGGATGGTTTGTTTGAGTCCATACAATCCCAATATGGAACCGAACTTTGCGTTAAGCAATCTTTTACAAAATAGTGAGCTAACTTTTGGGCTAATTTATTTCCTCGGTGAGCTTCTAATGTTTCAATGTCAATACAGTGGGTATTCTCAACGACAAAGCCTGAAAAACAAAGACTAACAATGTAACGATCGTAAACGATACAGTATCCGATCCCTGTATTCAAGAAACACTCAATTGAAGCCCAAAACGATAATATTTTAGAGTGTAAAAATGCGGGGTTTTTAATTGTGTTATCTTCAAACAGAGCGTTATCCATTTTTAAAACAGTATAGCCTTCTTTAATATTTGGCACATTATTGGCTTTATAGTTTTCTTTATGAAGCTTATATACTCTTTGCTTCCAACTACCAAGTTCCTGATGCTTAAATATTTTTTCAATCGTTTTATTCCACTTTTGATGAATACCAATGCCTTCGAAGTAATACAATCCCACTTTTTTCGCCTCTGGTACAATTACCTGATCAATAAAGTCGTTAATTTGATTATTAAATTGTTCATTATCTTCATTTCCTATAAAGAGAAATCCATCATTGTTCCCTAACCAAATAAGTGCTGATTGTGGTGAATCGATTTGATCCGCAAATATTCGACCAGGATTCACTCCCTCTACGACAGCTTTTACTTCTAATTGACCGTGCTCATTTAACAAAGCTTTACACCTGTAAAATTTATTTTTCTGCAGTTCAGTAATCATTTACATCTATCCTTTCACGTTCAGAATGATAATTAATAAAACGTATATTATGTGTATAAGTTGATTGGAGTGGAGGCTGGGCGACTCCTTGGGGATCAGCGATATAGAGGAACGAAGGTTAAAACCATCACATCCTGTGATAGCGCCTTCGTGACCAACATCGGTGCTGTTGCTGTCGCTGCACTTTCGCACAAACAAAACCCTCTGCTGCTGCCGCTACGTTAGCACTACGCTTTCGCGCAAAAAACATCCTGCTGCTGCCGCTACGTTAGCACTACGCTTTCGCGCAAAAAACATCTGTTGGCCCGAGACCCTGGAGCGAGCCTTGCGAGTGAAGCGGCTCATCGGACGCCCCAGGAAGCTCTGCTCTGCGCGAAAGCGAAGCGTCAGCGGCAAATGTTTTAACTGTGCGAAAGCGAAGCGGCAGCAACAAAGCGCCTAGCCGGAGCGGAAATCAACTCCACATTTTGATGATAATCCTATATTTCGTCGTAAAGGTAATTTGTGGTAATATCCATCTTTACCTTATTTATGAGCTATGATTTTTTAAGATACGTTTAATTAGAAGGTGTATGCTATGATAAATGTACATGAAGGAGGGACCCACATGATTATAGTTGGATTAACTGGTTGGGGCGATCATCCTTCACTGTATAGTGGAGTGACTGCCTCAAAGGACAA
>NZ_JBYTDL010000006.1:131579-207599 GCF_058791335.1 Lysinibacillus sp. EB271-A1-10B | reverse complement strand
TGGCAGACGCACAGGACTTAAAATCCTGCGGTAGGTGACTACCGTGCCGGTTCGATTCCGGCCCTCGGCACCATTTTTTTATAATTAGCGCCCGTAGCTCAATTGGATAGAGCGTCTGACTACGGATCAGAAGGTTATGGGTTCGACTCCTGTCGGGCGCGCCAAATTAATATTTATCGGAATGTAGCTCAGCTTGGTAGAGCACTTGGTTTGGGACCAAGGGGTCGTAGGTTCGAATCCTGTCATTCCGACCACTTTATGGGGCCTTAGCTCAGCTGGGAGAGCGCCTGCCTTGCACGCAGGAGGTCAGCGGTTCGATCCCGCTAGGCTCCACCATAAAAGATAACCAGTATAAAGATCCTGGCGGCGTAGCTCAGCTGGCTAGAGCGTACGGTTCATACCCGTAAGGTCGGGGGTTCGATCCCCTCTGCCGCCATCTTAAAGGACCTTTAGCTCAGTTGGTTAGAGCAGACGGCTCATAACCGTCCGGTCGCAGGTTCGAGTCCTGCAAGGTCCACCATTTATATATTGTTACGGAGGTATACCCAAGTCTGGCTGAAGGGATCGGTCTTGAAAACCGACAGGCGGGTAACACCGCGCGGGGGTTCGAATCCCTCTACCTCCTCCAGTTTTTTTATAAATGGCGCTTGAAAAACTCGAAAAGAATATTTTGTTAACGCGGGGTGGAGCAGTGGTAGCTCGTCGGGCTCATAACCCGAAGGTCGTTGGTTCAAATCCGGCCCCCGCAACCAAATGGTCCCGTGGTGTAGCGGTTAACATGCCTGCCTGTCACGCAGGAGATCGCCGGTTCGATCCCGGTCGGGACCGCCATTTTTTTTAAAAATATGGGTCAGTAGCTCAGTTGGTAGAGCATTAGATTGAAGCTCTAAGTGTCGGCGGTTCGATTCCGTCCTGACCCACCATATGCGGGTGTAGTTTAATGGTAAAACCTCAGCCTTCCAAGCTGATGTCGTGAGTTCGATTCTCATCACCCGCTCCAATCTAAGGGCCTATAGCTCAGCTGGTTAGAGCGCACGCCTGATAAGCGTGAGGTCGATGGTTCGAGTCCATTTAGGCCCACCATTATTCCGAAGTAGCTCAGTTGGTAGTAGCACCTGACTGTTAATCAGGTTGTCGCAGGTTCGAGTCCTGCCTTCGGAGCCATTTTTTGGGGAAGTACTCAAGAGGCTGAAGAGGCGCCCCTGCTAAGGGTGTAGGTCGGGTAACCGGCGCGAGGGTTCAAATCCCTCCTTCTCCGCCATTGGCCCGTTGGTCAAGTGGTTAAGACACCGCCCTTTCACGGCGGTAACACGGGTTCGAATCCCGTACGGGTCATACTGAAATACAGTAGATGTAATTTACATCTACTGTATTTTTTTGTATTTCCAAATGGTCCAAAGGTGGCGAATGTAATACTATTTGTCTTTAAGATACACTATAAAAATAGCATGTTACTTTTCATGTCTTTTTATTGCTAGTACCCTAATGGGATATAAAAGGTGTTTTGTGCACGTACTTTTCATTATCAATATGATCAATGATAAAAGTGGCTATATCTTGATTCGTAATTTTTGTACCAGGCATATCAGTAAGATTTTCCTTTATCTGATTGGATGTTAAGCTATCTTTTACAAACGGTAATCTAAGTAGTGTCCATTTGATCTGTTTACTATTTAATAAAAGTTCCCATTCCAATTTTTTATCCTTCATCATTTTCGGAAAGAGAACTTCAAACATCTTTGCTCCAAAACGATTCATCATGCTTTTTTTGTCCTCTTTAATCGTTAGAGAACCACCGGAAACACCTATATATCGACTAATGTTTAAATCTTTCATCACATTAAAAATAGTAGCTGTAACTTTACTATAAATAGGTTCCTCTTTAGGTGGTTGACCAAATGTATTAATAACAACTTGACAATCTTTAAGTAGTTCTCGAATGCTTTCTATCTCTTGAACCTGTCCTTTCACTATTTCAATTTTATCATTTTTATATAGTACCTTATCCGGATTTCTAACAAGCATCCGAACATGATATCCTTTTTCTATTGCACGAGCTGCTATATGCCTTCCTACTTTCCCTGTTCCTCCAATTATCGCTATTCTACTAGTACTATCCATTTTATACCTCCAATTGAATATGCTAGTACATATACGATGAATCTCATTAATAAGTTTCGAATTTTTCTTTTTCTATGTAAGCTGCTTTCCAAAAGATTGTTGCTGTTAAAACAAAAAGGCAGATTTAATCTACAAAATGTGTAGAAAAAAATCCGCCTTTTTTTAAAACTAAAGCCCCGTTTTAGGAAAAATAGCAATGCTTATTAAACAATCGTGCCTTTTTGTGGAATACTTGAATACGAAATAATCTTGAAAAATACTTAGTTAAGTCTACATCACTACAATAATTTCTTTAATAACTTATAGTAATGTATATGTAGCTCTGAAGGAGCTTAATCCTCTTCCTCTTGAGCTAAAGATGCTGCGATATCATCACGTACATCAGACAGTTTCTTCTTATCACCATTTGGATACACTATACTCCACAATGCATAGCCATTGTAACGCTCTGTGTAATTTTCACCTTTAACGGAATTTACTGCGGAAATGGCAGCGGCTGAAGGACTACTATATTCTTTTCCTTCAAAAAGGACCTTGCCACTTGTTAGGTCGATTTCTGCCTCTCTTACGGCACCTCCATAAGTAGCTTCTAGATTTCTTTCGTCTTCATTTAGTCGTGAATACAACTCTTTCCAAGAGATATTTGATTGACGAATCGGAGAAGACGTTTTGGCCGTCCTTTTTTCAGGTGTCTCATTTTTAACCGCATCGAATATCTCATCTAATACATCTTTATACTTATCATATATTGCTACACACAACTCATCATTTACTCTTGCCATCGGCTTATTCACTCCTTTATAGACCATACGAAGATTATGTATATACTCCTCTAAAATATTTTTATTTGCCGTTGTAATTTTCGGGTGATTCAAGCAAGGCACTATGACAAAATCATATAACCCTTGATAATCAATTTGAATAAACTCGGGACATTTTGGTTTTACCGTGGCATCTGGAGACAAAAAGACCTTTAATTCATATGTATACGAGTCATCCAATTGTTTTAAGATTTTCGTATAGGTTTCGGTCTGGTCTTTGTTTTCTCTTGCCAACACCTTATTCTCCACAATGATTTTTACCAGATCGTTCGTCAAATACAAATCAAATCGAGCCCGTAATTCCTGGTTTGTCTCGGGATCGACCGCAGACTCCGATACCTCAGTTGCCACTTTCATTTCCTCTAGTTGGAGTGAGTCCGATTCGATTAAATCAAAATCAATAACAGTTTTCGCATTTGATACATTCTCCTCGCAAATATAGTAGAGAAAACGCTTCAGCGGGAACGTCCCTAAATTTAACGAAGACGTTGGTGAAAGCAACCAACTGATAAAAGAACTATGCATCGTTTCGCGGTGTCCAAAACCCAATAATTGAAACAAGCTTTGTTTTTCAAAAGATTCTTGTAAACGCAAGAAATCAGAATCACTAATTAACTGATTCAGCTTGGTTTTCAACTCTTTCTCATTTCTTATCATATTCTAACCTCTCAAACTCAGTAGATTTAAAGTATCGAAAACTATTATAGCAATAATCTTTTCGAAAACAGCCTTGTAGTATTTTTTTGTAGTGCTATAAGCTAAGATAAATATAGAAACAAAAGTAGGGGGATGAAGATGGAAAAATTATTATGGACAGACAACCAACAATATTTGATGCAGAAGAACGTAGAACAAGTAGTACCTTTTCTACATCATTTTTCACCAGAACAAGTAAACCGTGTTGGTAGATTTCAACGTACATATGAGAAATTTGAAAGCACACCATTACGAAGCTTAAATGCTTTTGCATCACTAGTTGGCGTACAAAGTGTTTTTGTAAAAGATGAATCATATCGATTTGACTTAAATGCATTCAAAGTATTGGGTGGTGTTTATGCAATTGGGCAGTACGTTGCCAAAAAGTTAGATAGGAATATTGATGAGCTATCGTTTGAGCAGCTTAAATCACCAGAAATAAAGGAGCAGCTAGGGGACTTAACATTTATTTCAACGACCGATGGCAATCATGGTCGTGGAGTAGCTTGGGCTGCTAGAGAGCTTGGTTTGAAAGCACGCATTTATATGCCAGCAGGTAGTGCTGAGGAGCGCCTCCAAAATATTAAAAATGAAGGTGCATATGCTGAAATAACGACAATGAATTATGATGATACAGTTCGTTATACATCACAACTAGCAACAGACAATGGCTGGGTCGTTATTCAGGATACGATGTGGGAAGGCTATGAGGAAATCCCGTTATGGATTATGCAAGGCTATACAACACTAATAAAAGAAGTCGCCCTGCAGTTGGAAAAAGCACCTACCCATGTATTTTTACAAGCTGGGGTTGGATCTTTTGCAGGTGCGGTTGTAGCTTTCTTACAACAATACTATGAGCAAGAGATTACATTTGTCTTAGTTGAGCCTTTTGTAGCGAATTGCTATTATGAAAGCTTTAAAGCAGGAGCTGAGCAGTTTGTAACGGTTGGTGGAGAGATGCAAACCATTATGGCAGGTCTTGCATGTGGTGAGCCGAATCCACAAGCTTGGGATTTATTAAAGACTTATACGAAGGTGAGTATATGCTGTGATGAGGAAATTGCCGCTACAGGGATGCGCATTCTTGGAAATCCACTAGCAACAGATGCACGAATTATTGCTGGAGAATCGGGAGCTGCCCCGGTTGGATGTTTTTATGAGTTGATGATGAATGAGAAATATATAGAACTGAAAGATACATTACAAATAGATGAAAATTCTCGTATATTGTTTATTAACACTGAAGGTGACACAGATGTAGAGAACTATAGAAATATTATGTGGCATGGGAAATATGCAAACATTTAATTGAAGGAAGGAGCAAACTAGTGATAGTTTGCTTTTTTCATTCACATGTATTGAAGGTTGAAATTTGAATGACTTATACAATTAATTCAACGTTATGGTAACGAGCAAATTTTTTTATTTTTTTTCTTGACCTTAACGTTGCGTAAAGATTTACAGTAGTAGTAGTAGAGGGGGTGAACAGTGTGGAATTTACGATTCAAGAGCTTGCTCAATTATCCGGAGTTAGCACAAGAACACTACGCTATTACGATGAAATTGGATTACTGAAGCCAGCAAGAACCAATGAGGTGGGCTATCGATTTTACGGACAGTTTGAAGTTGATATGCTCCAGCAAATTTTATTTTATAGAGCATTAGATATGAAGTTAGCAACCATTAAGGAAATTATTCAATCGCCAGGTTTTGAACATACAGAGGCACTCAAAACCCATCGTACGGCTTTACTGAAACGCAAGGAACAGTTGGATAAGATATTACAAACAGTGGAAAAAACCATTCAATCTATAGAGGAGGAACAACCAATGACAAATGAAGAGAAATTTAATGGATTTAAAGAGAAGCTAATCGAGGAAAATGAAAAGCAATATGGGCAAGAAGTTCGTGCAAAATATGGTGACAAAACGGTTGATGCATCGAATGCGAAACTAATGAATATGACCGAGGAACAGTATGAGGCTATGCAGCAGTTAGAACAGCAATTATTTGCTCGTTTAAAAGAAGCGATGGCAATCGGCGATACAAACAATGATGTGGCAATGGAAGTAGCAGAGCTTCATAAACGTTGGCTTAGCTTTTCGTGGTCACAATATTCTAAGGAAGCACATGCAGGTATAGCACAGATGTATGTAGCGGATGAACGCTTTTCAGCTTATTACGATGAACGTGTTGCTAAAGGAGCAGCGCAATTTTTACATGATGCCATCCACAATTTCACTTTAACGTAATTATAGCAGCAGTTTCGCTTTCGCTACAAAAAACATTTACTAAATGAAAATAATTATACAAAAAATAAGTGATTCCTTCTTATGCTTTCATGTTTTAGAAATTTTAATTTAGGAAAAAATGAAGGCATGAGGAGGAGATTTTTTTGAACCCACAAGTAATGGAAAAATTGAAAAAGCAATTAGAGCAGGAGCTACAGGAAATAGAACAGCAACTGGAGGAATCAGAGCGTCCACAAGCGACAGAGCTATCTAATTATGATAATCATCCAGCTGACAATGCAAGTGATTTAACGGATCAGTTAACGGAAATGGCGATTGATGAGCACCGTGGTGACGAAGCTGAAGAAATAAAGGCTGCACTACAAGCGATGGAGGACGGTACATATGGTAAATGTGCTGTATGTGGTGAAGAGATTCCGATTGGTCGCCTAGAAGCTATGCCGAAAGCATTGACATGTGTTGAACATGCGGAGCACAAAGAAGATAATTTAAGGCCAGTAGAGGAAGATGTATTGTCTTCTACCCCAAAATCGGATGATTTCATAGAACTTGAGGAATTTGGCTCTTCCGATACACCACAAGATAAAAGTTAGTAAGCATTTTCACTCTCAGGCAGTATAATAGCAGTATGGGGTGAGAATATGGATATAATTGATTTACACTGTGATGCTCTATTGAAATTAACAACTTTAGAAGCGGCAAAATTTGAAGATGATGTACGTTTGCATGCCAATAGAGAGAGATTACATTTAGGGCGGGTTAAGGCACAAGTATTTGCTATTTTTATAAACCCTAACATTCCGCAAAGCATGCAATTCTTAGAGGCGGTGCGGCAAATTGAAGCCTTCCATACACATGTAATACAAACTGAGGGCATGGTGCATATTACGGATTGGTCCCAATTAGATAATTTAGCTCCGCATGAAGTTGGAGCCATTTTAAGCTTAGAGGGCTGTGGTCCAATCGGTGAAGATTTAGCAAAGCTGTCTGCCATATTAGATGCAGGTGTAAAGCTTGTTGGTCTAACGTGGAATGAAGAAAATGCTGTAGCTCACGGTGCTGAACAGGGTGCAAGCCTTGGTTTAAAATCATTTGGTAAAGAAGTTATAAACTTGCTAAATGAGAGAGACATTATTATCGATGTCTCACATTTAAATGAACAGAGCTTTTGGGATGTCTTGCCACTAGCGAAGCACCTAATTGCTAGTCATAGTAATGCACGTGCAATTTGTGATCATCCTAGAAATTTATCGGATGCTCAGGCGAAAGCACTTGTCGAGCATGGTGGTCATATACATGTCGTGTACTACCCGAATTTTATCCGAGACAATGCTATGATAGATGATTTAGTAGCACATGTGAAGCATCTAGCGAATATAGTAGGGGTAGAGCACCTTGGACTAGGTTCAGACTTCGATGGTATAGATGTTACTGTCAAAGGATTAGCGCACGCAGGAGAGGCGCAAAATTTGTTAGAGGCATTACGTGAACATTTTTCAATCGAAGAAGTTTGCGGTATTGCAAGTAATAATTTTCGACGCTATGTAAAAGATGCAGCAACCTTTTAAGGCTGCTGCATCTTTAATGATGGATTATCTTAATAAAAGAAATATTGAATTAATAAACCGATTCCTAAGAGGAAGCCGAAGAATGTATTTGTTTGCGCTGTAAATTTCATCGCAGGCATCACTTCTTTAGCTTCTTTTTTATCGCGGAAAATTTGAATCGCACGAAGTGGTTTTGGAACACTTAAGAAAATGATTAGAGCCCAAAAGGTAATACCGTCAATTGCTACAAGAGCGATTACCCATAAGTACGAAATGATAAAAAAGCCAGATAGGACAGAAATGGCATTGTCTCGGCCTACTAAAATAGCAAGCGTTTTTCGACCACCTTCTGTATCGCCAACGATATCACGAATATTGTTGGACAGCATGATCGCCCCAACTAAAATCATACTAGGTACTGAAAGTAAAACAGCATCAAAAGTTACTGTAAGTGTTTGAATATAAAAGGCGATTAAGACAATACCCATTCCCATAACAGCGCCAGATACAAGTTCTCCGAATGGTGAATAGGCTATAGGGTAAGGTCCTCCAGTATATAAAAAACCGATCAGCATACAAACAAGCCCTACGGCAGCAAGCCACCAAGAGGTAGAGGCACATATGTAAATGCCAAGCAGCATAGCGATTGCATAAAAGCTTAAGGCAATCATCATAATAGTTTTTGGTTGAACACCGTGACGTACAATCGTTCCACCGATACCGACAGAATTTTCATTGTCTAGTCCTAATTTGTAATCGTAATATTCATTGAACATATTTGTTGCTGCTTGTATAAGCATACTTGCAATGAGCATAGCAAAAAATAGTCCATAATCGATTGTTTGTTTTTCAATTGCTAAGGCAATCGATGTTCCTAAAAATACTGGAACGAATGAAGCGGTTAAAGTATGTGGACGTGTTAAATGCCACCAAACTTTAAAACCCCTATCAGCTTCAATGACTTTGGTCATAAGGTCTTTCTCTCCTTCAAATGTTGTAGACTATTCTTATTTTATACGAAGAATGAGAAATTGGATAGGTTCACAGCTTATTACATACAGTTCAGATAAAAAAATGATACAATAGAACATGCATTTATGAACTGAAAATAATAATTAAGATAATAGCAACAGTACAAGGAATAGGCTAGCAAAATAAAATGACAGCTATTTTAACAAAAGAAATATGATGTGGTAAAAGTACAAACGCTCACTTTATTATGCAAAGGTTTGTTCAATTTGTGTTATAGAAAAGCCAAAGCAGTTAAAATTTATATTGAAAGTTAGAACGAGTACAAAACATACCGTGCGTCATTCATTATGTACATTGCAACAACGGAGGTAATTTTCATGCAACAGAAGTGGTACCAAGCCACAGAAGTAGAAGTGGACTCTTTGGGCCAAAGCCTTCATTTTTATATGGAAACAATTGAAGTAAGTCGCTTATCGGCGCTCGCATTTTATGCGGCGGGTGAGGAGCATTATAAAGGTGAACGATTTTATTGGCAAAATAGAGAAAAAACAATGACTTTAGTAGGGCTAGGACATGCCTATACGATTCAAAATAACGCCAAAAATGATCGCTACGATGCAATAGAAGCTGAATGGAAAAGCTTAACGAAAAACTGTGTTAAGGGACAAAGTGAACTACAGCCAATTTTATTTGGCGGATTTACATTCGATCCACAAAACAATGTTGCTGGGGAGTGGACAGACTTTCCAGAGGCTTTTTTTGCGCTCGCAACTTATCAGCTTGTCATACGTGATGACAAAGCGTTTGTAAGTATTCATCTTATATCAAAAGATGGGCAAGCAGAGTCTCAGTTTGACGCGTTACGTAAAGAGCGAGATCATTTAATTCATGCTGCGCAGGTAAAAGAAGTAAAAACGTATTCAAAGCCTGAAATCACAAGCTATTTTGAGCCATATAAGGAACCATATTTAGCGTCGATTGACCAAGTAACAGCATTGATTAAGCAAAAGAAGGCAGATAAAGTTGTTATTGCACGCTCGCTAGCATTGCAATTTAAAGAAGAAGTTTCTTCACCACAGGTTCTATCACAAATTATTCATGAGCAGCCAGAGAGCTATTTATTTGGTTTAGAGCGTCAAGAATTATTGTTCTTTGGTGCGTCCCCTGAACGTCTTGTAAAAGTAGAAAAGGGCCGCGCCTTTTCATCTTGTGTGGCAGGTTCTATTAAACGTGGTAAGACAGCAGAGGAAGATGAAGCTTATGGACAAAGCTTATTAAATGATTCGAAAAACGGTGGCGAGCATCAATATGTTGTCGATATGATTGCGGAAACTTTCCGTAAAAATTGTGTCGAGATGAAAGTACCAGATAGCCCTCGCTTACTAAAGATTAGAGATATACAACATTTATATACACCTGTTGAAGGTCAGTTGAATAATGAGGCAACTATATTACAACTGACAAAGTCTTTGCATCCAACGCCAGCTTTAGGCGGTGTGCCAAGAAAAGAGGCAATGGCAGCTATACGTAAGTATGAGCCGATGAATCGTGGACTTTACGCCGCACCAATTGGCTGGGTAGATGCTGAAGGCAATGGGGAATTTGCAGTGGCCATTCGTTCGGCTGCTTTACTTAAGGATAAGGCTTATTTATATGCTGGTGGCGGTATAGTAGCAGATTCAGAGCCACAATCTGAATATGAGGAAACATTAGTGAAATTCCGTCCAATGCTTCGCGCGCTAGGAGGACAATTACATGAGTGAACGAGAAATGTTAACGGATTATGTTTATAAAATGGTAGCGTCACTAGTGCAAGCTGGCGTTGAAAACGTTGTAGTCAGCCCTGGCTCACGTTCTACACCTTTAGCTTATGCATTTGCTTCAACGAAACAGCTCCATATGTATCGTCAGGTTGATGAGCGATCTGCTGCCTTTTTTGCGTTAGGAATTGCAAAGGCTACAGCAAAACCTGTTGTTCTTTTATGCACATCGGGAACAGCTGCGGCAAACTATTTTCCTGCCATTGTTGAAGCAAGCTATGCCCGTGTACCATTAATTGTAATCACAGCTGATCGTCCACATGAATTGCGAGAGGTAGGTGCACCACAGGCTATCAATCAGCCGAATTTATATGGTTCCCATGTCAAGTGGAGCGTGGATTTCCCGTTGGCAGATGATGCAGCACCAACATTGCCGTTTATCGAGCGCCATATCGCACGTGCGGTAGCGATTGCAATGAGCGCCCCATTTGGACCAGTGCATATTAATGTACCGTTTAGAGAACCTTTGTTGATTGATTTTCGAGAGGAACTTCCAGAAGCGACATTTAAGCACAGTAGTATGGGGCAGTTAATACCTTCCATGGCGACTCAACAAGAGTTATCGGAGATTATACGTGCAACTAAAAGAGGCTTTGTTATTATTGGTGAGCTAGCACTTGGTACAGATTTAACAAAGATGTGGGAGTTTGTTCGTCAATTAAAATGGCCGGTCATTGTCGAGAGTTTATCTAATATGCGCTCGTCTGTCCCAGAGGATTGTCTACCATATATGATCACAACGTACGATGCAATTATGAAAAGCGAAGATTTTAAAGCATTAGTTAAACCAGATACGGTACTACGTTTAGGAGCACAGCCTGTTTCTAAATTTATTATGCAATTTATTACTAAATCGCAGCCAGATGCTTATATTGTGGTCGATGAAGATCCGATGTTCCGTGATGCTACAGGTGCGTCTACTCATTTTGTTCATGCAAGTATTGGTGAGTGGCTCACGCAATTAGAAGTCTCTGAAACAGTACTAGAAGCAGCGTATTTAGCTGAGTGGCAAGATGCTAATGATATAGCACTAGAGTATATTGAACACTATTCTGATGGTGCAATTGATGAGGGAGCAATGGTAAGTCGATTACTCAAAATGATTCCTAATGGTAGTGATATTTTTGTAAGTAGCAGTATGCCAGTGCGTGATATTGATACGTTTTTAATGGCGACACCAAAAGATCTCCGTATTGTTGCGAATCGTGGAACGAACGGTATTGATGGCGTCGTATCGACAGCAATGGGCTTTAGTCAAGGAAATAACCGAGAAACATACTTACTTATTGGCGATTTAGCCTTTTTACATGATGTCAACGGGTTAATTGCTTCAAGATACCAGGAATGCAACCTGACAATTATCGTTATGAATAATGATGGCGGCGGTATTTTCTCTTATTTACCACAATCTACAGTCGAGGCACATTATGAAGATTTGTTCGGTACACCGACTGCCCTAGAATTCTTTGATATTGCCAACATGTACGGAATGGACTATATACGTGTAGACGATATTTCAGAGCTATCAGTAAAGTTCACTACTATGAAGAAACGACCAATGCGCTTAATCGAAATTTTCACGAACCGAGAGGAAAATGTATATGCGCATCGGGCGCTGTGGAATCGCATTAATGCGGGGCTAAAAGCATGGCAAAGCTAATGATTCGTGGACTTGAAACGAGCGTGGACATCTGGAATGAAGAAGCGGAGCAAACACTCGTTGCATTGCATGGTTTTACAGGTAGTACGGCTACATGGCGAAATTTAGCGAAAGCTCTACCTAGTGTACGAGTTATTGCCATTGATTTAATTGGTCATGGTCAAACGGCAATACCCAAGCAAATTAGTCGTTTCTCTATGCAAGAGCAAATCCAAGATTTAGAGGAAGTCTTTTGCCAGTTAGAGCTTAAGAAATTTACGCTGTTAGGCTATTCAATGGGAGGAAGAGTTGCATTATCGTATGCAATCACCTACCCCGAACGCATTGAAAAGCTAATTTTAGAAAGTGCTTCGCCAGGTTTACGAACTTCAAAGGAACGATCTGAACGTTGTGAGAGGGATAACGCTCTCGCTGAAAAAATAATTAGTAATGGTTTGATATCATTTGTTAATGCATGGGAGACTATTCCTTTGTTTGAATCTCAAAAGCGTTTACCACACGATGTGCAAGAAGCGATTAGGTTCGAACGACTTTCTCAGGAGGAGGAAGGCTTGGCAGGTAGCTTACGGGGCATTGGCACAGGAAGTCAACCACCAAATTGGATGGTATTGGAGAAGCTTGAATTTCCTGTGCTTTTAATTACAGGATCACTCGATGAGAAATTTTGTAAAATAGCACTAGAAATGAAAGCGTTATTAAAAAATGCCAAGCATACGACAGTAAATGACGCTGGACATGCAATTCATGTGGAAAATCCCGCTGAGTTTGCTACAATAGTAGAGGAGCATTTAACTTCTTTCAACACCAATGAGAGAATTTAAAGCCACGGAATCGGAAAGGAATTCTTTTGTGCTTGCACAAAGCCGATTCCAGACGCAATTATGCCGAGGCATAATTGAACGTAATAAAATTTTTACGTTTTCGCCTCGATTTGGACGAGACGAATTTAATTATTAGGAGGCAATTCAATGACACGTCAATGGACAAGTTTACATACTTATGAAGACATTAAGTATGAGTTCTATAACGGTATCGCAAAAATTACGATTAACCGCCCAGAAGTACGCAACGCGTTCCGACCAAAAACGGTAATGGAAATGATCGACGCTTTTTCACGTGCACGTGATGACAAAAATGTTGGAGTTATCATTTTAACTGGTGAAGGTGAACATGCCTTCTGTTCAGGTGGAGACCAAAAAGTACGCGGTCATGGCGGCTATGTTGGTGAAGATGAAATCCCACGTCTAAACGTCCTTGATTTACAACGTTTAATCCGTGTTATTCCAAAACCTGTAGTAGCGATGGTAGCAGGTTATGCAATTGGTGGAGGACACGTATTACACGTTGTCTGTGACTTAACAATTGCTGCTGACAACGCTCGTTTTGGACAAACTGGACCAAAAGTTGGTTCATTCGATGCTGGATACGGCTCAGGCTATCTTGCGCGTATTATTGGTCATAAAAAGGCGCGTGAAATTTGGTACCTTTGCCGTCAATATGATGCACAGCAAGCACTTGATATGGGATTAGTTAACACAGTTGTTCCTTATGAGCAATTAGAAGATGAAACTGTACAATGGTGTGAAGAAATGCTAGAAATGTCTCCAACTGCTCTACGCTTCTTAAAAGCAGCAATGAACGCAGATACAGACGGTTTAGCAGGTCTTCAACAAATGGCTGGCGACGCTACTCTTCTTTATTACACAACAGATGAAGCTAAAGAAGGTCGTGACGCATTTAAAGAAAAACGTCAACCAGATTTCGGTCAATTCCCAAGATTCCCTTGATGATCTGAAGCGATGAACGGCTCGTATCTTACTGAGATACGAGCTTTTTGTATATCTAAATAGGTAAGGCGGATAGACTTGGCAGAGTAATGGAACTCCATATCCAACTGAAGGATATTACGATGAAATGGAAAGATAAGGAATATTGGAGGGATAACGAGATGTATCTGAATTGGATTTTACAGCGAGCGTATTTAACACCTTTACGAAACGGTTTAACATATAATGGGCAGACTTGGACATTTCAAGAGTTAAATGATTTATCTTTAAAACGTGCTCGTCAACTTACAACACTGGATATTAAGCAAGGCGACCGTATTGCAATAATGGGGCCGAGTAAGCCTTCACTTGTTATTATGATGTACGCATGTATGCATTTACAATGTGAAATGGTCATGCTAAATCGTAGGCTAACACAAGATGAAATTGCTTACCAGCTAGAGGATTCAGAAGCTATGGCAGTATTAGTTGCCGATGAGGATATAGAAAAATTACCATCACATACGACTAATTATTTATTTTCTACTATAGAAAAAAGTACAGAAACGGCTATTGATATTACGAAAGAATGGTCTTTAAACCAAACAACATCGATTATGTACACATCTGGTACGACTGGTTTTCCCAAGGGCGTTTGTCAAACAGTAGGAAATCACCAGGCAAGTGCAACGGCCTCAGTGTTAAATATAGGTTTGCATGCGGATGATACTTGGTTATGTGCTGTACCACTTTTTCATATTAGCGGCTTTTCTATTTTAGTGCGTTCACTGTTGTACGGAAATAAAGTGCATTTATATGATCAATTTGATGCAGAAGCAATTTCACAAAATATAATGGATGGCGAGGTTACACATATGTCGGTAGTCGCTGTCACATTGGAAAGGATTCTACATACTCTTGAACAGAAAAATGCACAAGCCTCACCGAAATTTAAAATGATGCTAGCGGGTGGTGGTCCTGTGCCAGTGGATTATTTAAAGAGAGCGCAAGCATTACATTTAGCTGTAGCACAAACGTATGGTATGACTGAAACTTCGTCACAAACTGCAACATTAGCAAATGAAGATGCGATGAAAAAAATTGGCTCTGCGGGAAAGCCATTATTTTTTAATCAAATGCGCATTGCTGAGCCGAATGATAATGGTGAAGGAGAGATTTGCATACGTGGTCCTCATGTTACACCAGGGTACATTGGTCGTTTTGCTCAAAAAGATGCAACGATTGATGGCTGGCTCCATACTGGGGATATTGGTTATATAGATGAAGATGGTTATTTATTTGTTATCGATCGTCGGGCTGATTTAATTATTTCAGGTGGCGAAAACATTTATCCTGCTGAAATCGAAAATGTGCTACTTACACATCCTGCTGTAAAAGAAGCGGGAGTATGCGGCATTGATGATGATAAGTGGGGACAGGTACCAATCGCCTTTGTTGTATTAAAAGAACTTGTTCAGGTAGAACAATTACAAGCATTTTGTCAAAAGAAGCTTGCGAAATATAAGCTTCCTAAAGAGATTATTGTTGCAGACAAGCTCCCACGAAACGGCGCCAATAAACTACTTCGGAGAAAATTAATGGATTAATAAAGAAGCCTTCGTTATAGGTTTGACATGTTTAATTTATTTCAAATAGTTTTTCGAAATGGGGGTAAAGTATTGAATTTTCAAGATTTGATGAAATTTAAAGGGTATATATATTTAAACAAATTGTTTGAACCAGAAGAAAACTCACTGCGGGTACTTATTGATAGGTGTAATGTGAACAATACTAAAGAGTTAGTGAAAATTACAGATAAGGTTGAAATAGAAGCATCCCCAATTGATGTTGATGACAATCTACCAATTCTGCAATTGGATTTTGAAACATATGTTGCTTACTCCATTATTGATGAATCGTTTACTGTAATGGATGATTACGAAATTTCCGAGGGCAATCTTTTTAGAATTTACTCTAAATCAAGATATTTGGATTTTATTAAAGCAGGAACAATTGCTGAAGATATAAATCCCGAGAAGCAGTTCGTTCACTATCAAATTCCTTGTTTGAACCATATTATAGATATTATTTCATATGATGAGCCTATAATTACTGAAACAAAAAGAAGGTAATAAATTTTACTAAAAGAGCATCGGAAATCGATGCTCTTTTATGTGTTTATTTTTATAGAATGAGAAAAGTATTGCTAAAAGTGATGCGAAAGTTTATGGGTTTTTAAAATAACTCCCCGTCAAGAGAACCCACTATCATTAGTTAGAGGGTTACTTTTTATGTGTTGTTGAAAAACTAAATAATCAAGGGAATCTTTATAAATGCTGTTGTGCTTAATTTTTGCACAGACGAACCCTCTAAATGAAGTTTCGTTTTATGACTATATAAGAGTAATATACTATGTGACTTGGTTGATTGGAGTGGAGGCTAGGCGACTCCTTGGGGATTAGCAATAGAGGAACGAAGGCTAAAACCATCACATCCTGTGATAACGCATTCGTGTTCAACATCGGTGCTGTTGTTGCTGTCGCTTCACCTTCGCGCAAAAAACATCTGTTGGCCCGAGACCCTGCAGCGAGCAGATAGGGGAACGAAGGTGTTACCAACATATGTTGGCCCAAGCGGATCATCGGACGCCCTCAGGAAGCTTTGCTCTGTGCGAAAGCGTAGCGACAGCAACAACAAAGCGCCCAGGCGGAACGGAAATCAACTTCTCGCTTTGCAAAAAAGCCATACATAATTTAATTGAGATAATAGTTTTTTCAACACTATAAAGGGAAGCCTTCATTATAAGAAGGCTTCTTTTTTTGTTTTCATTTTTAGTAAACTTTTAGGATTAAATTAATCATTCATTAACATAATAAGAAATGACAGGCATAAACTATTTAGTAAAGGAGAATGACTCATATGAGAAAATATATATATAATGTTTTCATTATATTATTTGTTCTACAAATGAGTCATGTGCAAGTATTCGCAAACTATGAACAAAAGAACACGACAACAGCCAATTCAATAGAATCCCTACAATATCAAATTCAAAAACAAGTCATGCAATTAACTACTGAATTTGACATTCGATATACTGGTAAAACGACTGAAATAAAAGATGAACTATCAGAGCTTATTAAACATGCTATTCAAGATCCATATATTTACGCCAATATTTCTAGTTTTAAATGGAAATATGAAGGCTATACCAATAATATTGTCATTAGATTTGAGTTTACCTATCATATTTCACAGCAAGAGGAAGTGTTTGTAGAACAGACTTTGGCGAATATTATTGCACCTATGCATGGATTAAGTGAATTGCAAAAAATACAAGCTGCACATGATTTTATCGTTCTATCTGCTGAATATTCAAAGGAAACGGAAGGAAGTCCATATTCTCCCTACACATTGCTTACAGAAAAAAAGGGAGTTTGTCAGGCATATGCTTTAGTACTTTATCGAATGCTAGAGATGCAAGGCTTTGAGGTACAATATGTACCAGGAAAAGTAGGAGAGCAACTACACGCCTGGGTCTTAGTAAAGCTTGATAATGCATGGTATCATATCGACGTTACTTGGGATGATCCTTTGCCTGATCATAAGGGAGAGGTACGTTATAATTATTTTTTAGTTTCTGATCGCCAATTAGCAAAAGATCACTCTTGGGACTATTTGAGTTTCCCAGCTGCTACAAGCGAAGCCTATAGCGATTTACAAAAAACAAGTAAGATTGAAGTTCTTACAAAATCAATTATGGATAGTCAGTTTACCTTTGATAGAGGGCTGTCCGTTTTAAGTAAAAATAAACAATTAGTAAAGCCATTAATAGAACAGCCTACACTGCTTTTGAAAGGTAATAAAAGCGATAAGAGTGTTCAAGTACATCTAAATGAATGGGAACCAATCATTTTAGAAAGTAATATAGCCCAATTAAAGGCTAATCGAAAGATAATACAAAATACTATGTATAAGAAAAAAGGGCTAATAAGTATTGATAGAACGGAAAAACGAATGCCACAAGAAAAGTACGTCATAATAAAGGAGGTGTCCCCATACGATTTTCGGGGCACCTCCTTACTCATTTATTTGTGTTCGTTTAAGGCAGTATTTAAGGTTTGAATATTTTTCTTCATAAGGGTGAAGTAAGTTTCATTTTTCTTCACATCATCTGTTGTTAAAACGCTTAAATTATGCAAGACAAGAGACTTCGCGCCAACTTCTTTTTGGATAACCTCGGCTAATTTAGAAGAGACATTTTGCTCGAATAAAATGTAGTGAATATGCAAATCATTTGCTTTATCAACAATCGTTGTAAGTTCTTTTTGAGAAGGTTCATTTTGCGAGTTTAAACCGGCTATTGGTACTTGCTTTAAGCCGTATTGTCCTGCGATATAGCCAAATGCTGCATGTGATACGAAGAATGTTTTCTCTTGCGCTTTATCCGCCGTTGCTTTAAATTCGTTATCTAAATCTTGTAGTTCTTTTACCAATGTCTCGTAGTTAGCTGTAAATGTAGCTTTTTGTTCTGGCATTTTTTCAACTAAAGTGTTTTTAATGGAAAGTGCTAAGTCTTGACTGATCGTTGGTGATAGCCAAACATGTGGATCTACATTACCATGATCATGCTCTTCATGACCGTCTTCATGACCGTGATGTGCTTCCTCTTCATCATCATGTGAGTGACCTGAACTCATAGCTAATTTTTCATCTGAAATCTGATCTGCTGTTGCCACCATTGTTACATCTTCATTAGCTAGAGTCTTTTTGGCATTTTCAACAAAGCCCTCTAGCCCTAAGCCAATATAGAAAAATATATCAGCATCTGCTAATTTCATCATATCTTTTTGTGTTGGCTCAAATGTGTGTTCATTGGCACCGGTAGGGTAAATTGAAGAAACCTCTACAAAATCGCCACCAATTCGTTGTGCAAAATAACTTAATGGATAGACAGTCGTGTAAATTGTTAATTTATCTTTTGTCTCTGACTGTTTGGACGTTGATTTATCCCCACAGGCAGCAGTGAATAGGGCAAGTACTGCAACTGAAAATAACAAAAATAATTTTTTCATCTTATAGCATACCTCTTTTTAATAGTAATCATTACGATTTGTTTTTTGAACAATTTCTATAATAACGTACATCTTAAAAAAGCACAAGAAAAAATGACCTTCGAAGATTAATTCTTTTTCGAAGGCCATTTTTCAGGTACTGGATCAAAGCCACCTGGATGGAATGGTTGGCATTTTGATATACGTTTAATCGTTAAATAGAATCCTTTAATGGCACCGTGTTTTTGAAAAGCTTCTAGTCCATAGGAGGAGCATGTAGGATGGAAGCGACAGGATGGCGGTGTCATGGGTGATATAAATTTTCTGTAAAACTTAATGAGCCATATAAAGGGATACTTCATATTTTTTTGTCCTCTTGTTGAGCGTTGGATTGCTTAGGCTTAGCATCGATAGTTTGTGTAAAGAAATTGCCTTTTTTCTTCAACAGGACAATGACAGATACGCCAAACATAAGCATCATCATTGCGATCATAATGATTATTGGTAATGGTACTCCCATTGCGTTCACTCCAAATTCTGCTTGATAATAATATTATAAAAGAATTGCTAAAAAAAATGTACAAATTGAACTAGTCATCATCTCGATGAAAGCTTTGCTGAGGTTTTTCGTCAACTGTATGTTTAAAAGCATACGCACGATTGACACTAATAATAGTCGCGACCGTTACTAAAATAACGATGATTGCTGCTACAATTAAGAGTGTGATTAAACTCATGGCATTCACTCCGTTCCTTATTCCTTACTTCTTATTATAAATTAGATCATCTAACTTAGTTGTGAAGGAAGTTTGACATTCCAGCGAATAAAACAACACGTTTACCTCCATACTATGGAAAAAGGAGTGTTTTGAGATGGAGCGTCAGCGTGTATATTTTTCACTTGCCAATAGAACGTATTATACAAATCCATATGCAGGACCGTGGAACTTTGAGCTCAATGTAGACCGACAAGCATTAGATGTATTTGAAAAAATATTTCAGCAAATGCAGATGTTAGAGATTGCGAATGCGTGGCGTGCGCAATTGCCATATATCCAATATCATCTTGATAGAGAAAATGATGAAATTGATTTACGATTAAAAAAAATTTATGCACTAGTTCATGAATATGGGGATGCGGATACGAAGACATTTGTGGAGCAACTTCCTTATTTCAACAAACGTGCTTAAAAGGTAGGGTCACTGAAAAACTTCAGTGACCCTACTTTGATAGCTTTTCCTTAGAAGCGCTATTTTCGTTAAGAGAAGATACTGTTAATGAAAGCTAATATTGAAAATTACTATTATTGCAATTTCATTGATTAAAATTAATAGTGTCCCGATACCTACGAGCGTCAATTTCTTCTGAACGTTATTTTCCAATGCACTGATTTGACAAACTGAGCAGCTAAGTGCGACTCTAGATGGATTGACCATTGTCATTAGAGATGAGCTCACATTTTGAGCACTAGCCGCTAGCAGTGGGGAAATTCCGATTTGTTGCGCTGTTGTTGTTTGCAATCGAATAAACATCGTATTGGATGCTGTATTACTTCCCGTTAAAAAACCCCCTATCGCACCGATTAATGGCGTAATCAGCACAAAGTATTGACCAAAAGATTGTGCAGCAACTGATGATAAAACTTTTATCATTTGTGACTGTGACATTATTTCAGAAACGACAATGTATAAAAAAGTCGTGATGATAATGGGGTAGCATTTGTTAATTGTTAATTTAATACTCTCTAAGATGCCGATTCGATTTAATTTAAAAACAACAATGGTAAAAATACAAACGACCATAAGAAAAAAACCTGGAGCATAGAGTGGGGAGAATTGAAAATTAAATTTTTCGATCGTTATTGTCCAAGTTAACAAAATTTTTTTTAGTGGAAGTAGCATTCTTGATGTGAATAACAATGTAATAAGTAGTAAGTAAGGTGAAAGATTTTTAAATAAATTTTTTTGACTTTTAGAAAAAGATTCTTCATTCTTCCGTTTAATGGTAAAGAAGGTTGCAGCAATGACTGTTAATGATCCAAATAAACCAGCAAGTTCTACACTAATAAACCAATTACAGAACCAGACAGAGGCACCTAATAGCAATCCAGTGAAGAGAACACTTGAAGATTTTTCTTTTACAGCTTCCTTGCCCGCACCTATGAAAGTAACTAAAAAAGCGAAATAAATATAAATAGGGATACACATAGATGCGCTCACGATTCCTAAAGAAGTTAAAGGAATATCTGCTAATGTTGAACCGATAATTGTTCCCATTGCTAAAGTGCCCCATGGAATGATACAAAGACTTATTAGTGCGATAAGAGCTGATTGAATAGGGTGAAAACCTAATGCTATTAAAATTGGAGCTATTACAATAACAGCTAAACCAAAACCGCTAATAGACTCTATTAAAGGAGATAGCCCTAAAGCAAGAATCAAAACTTGATAGATGCGATCATTAGTTGAAGTAGAAATAGAAGAGGCTATTTTCTCTATAGCGCCTGCTTGCTCCATAAAATGAAATAAAAGGATACCAAAAAACAAAATATAGGCTACAAGTGATGTGGTAAGAAAGCTTTTAGCAAACGGAGTAGGTAATATTTTTATACTAGTGTGAAAAAGAGGAGAAATTGCAATGGCTGTTGTAATAAGTACTGCTACACTACCTGTGAAAATAGAGGATTTCTTCAGAACGAAAAGCATAAATAAAATACTAACTAGCGGTAAAAGAGCAAACATGACCTTTAACATGAAAATCACTCCTAATGACACTTATTTACACTATAGTATATAAAATTTATTCTATAGTGTAAATAAAGAAGTTGAATTTAAGGGATTTTATTTGTTGATTGTAGCTACGTAATTACACTATAGTAAAAATAAAGGCTCGTTATCATTACGTTGAATTGATTTCTGGGGTATCCAGTTGGAACGGAGATCAACTTATATACATTGTAAATAGTCATTTCAAACTTTTGGTGATGAATTAAAATAAAAATTTATCCAATAGGATAGTGAAAAGGAGCGTGAGCAAGTGGGATTTGGAAAGCAAGTAAATATCATTAGAAAGAAAAGGAATATGACATTGCAGGACCTTTCCTCAGTTAGTAAGGTAAGTGCATCTATGTTATCTCAAATAGAACGAGAAGAAAAAAACCCAACCATACAAGTTGCCTGTCAAATTGCTGAGGCTTTAAATACTACTCTATCCGCGTTATTAGAACAGCAAGAGAAAAGGGATATTATTGTCATAAGAAAAGATGAACGACCAGTTTATATAGACGAAAAAACGGGATTCCAGCGTCATTTATTATCCCCATCGTTCCCCTCTAGAGGGATTGAATTTATTTTGAATATAATTCCTGCAAATAAAGAATCTGGGGTATTTCCTGCCCATAAATCAGGGGTGAAGGAATTCGTTTTTATTAAACAGGGAGCTTTACGAGTCGAATTAGGCAACGGTACTTTTATTGAAGAATTACACGAGGGGGATTCATTCTTTTTTGAGGCCGATACAGAGCATAGATTTATTAATTTATCTGCCAAAGAATGTCATTATTTTTTAGTAATAGATTCAACTCAGTTTATGAAATAAGGCTTTAGGGATATAAAAAAGGAGCAGAAGAGCATGTTCTCATTTACAGATTTAAATGGTTTACGAGTGGATTTAAGTTTTATAAGAGGCGAATTGGACATTGAGCCTAAGCATGTACTGGTTTTATTAAAGCATGAAAATAAGTGGTTGTGTACGATTCATAAACGCCGTGGTGTAGAGGTTCCAGGTGGAAAGCAAGAACCTGGGGAAACATTGGAGCAGGCAGCGGTTAGGGAAGTATTCGAGGAAACTGGTGTTCATGTGAAAAATCTTAGATGGTTTGCTGAATATGCCGTTCATGATGACAATTTATTTTGTAAAACGGTCTTTACTGCACAGTTTGTGGGGCAGGAGGACATTGATTTTGATTTAGAAACTTCCGGAATGACTTGGCTAACAGATGAAGAATTTACTAATCATCCAAATTTAAGTTTTCATATGAAGGATGAAGGAATGGAGAAAATGCTGGAGGAGTTGAAACATTATGACCAATGGTAAGATTGTTGAAAAACGTCCTTATCCTTCACCTAATTCAGCAATTCGTTTAACGGAAATCACGTATATGTCACAGGGTCTACGTGTGAAGGGATTATTAGCGGAACCTAAGGCAGAAGGTACATATGATGGCTTTTTATATTTACGTGGAGGTATGCAAAGTATTGGTATGGTTAGACCTTCTCGTGTCGCTCAGTTTGCAGCACGAGGCTTTATCGTTTTTGCCCCATATTACCGTGGCAATCGAGGTGGAGAAGGTCGAGATGAGTTTGCAGGAGCTGATCGTTATGACGCTGTATACGCAGTAGACGTACTAAAGCAGTTCTGTAATGATAATATTCATGTCTTTGGTTTTTCACGTGGCGGTATTATGGCACTTTGGACTGCAATCTTACGTAGAGATATTACATCTGTTGTAACATGGGCAGGAGTATCTGATGCAACAGCTACATATTGGGAGCGAACAGATATGCGCCGGATGATGAAGCGTGTTATTGGAGGGACGCCTAATCGTGTACCAGAGGCTTATGATGCCCGAACACCACTTTTTGAGGTAGAGCATATGACAGCTCCCGTCCTTATTATTCATGGCTATCGTGATGAAAATGTAGATATTGAACATGCTAGACAGTTAGAATTTTATTTAAAAGATGCCAATAAAACATATGAGACATGGTATGATCATCGCTACGCGCATCAATATCCACCTGCCAAAAATCGCGAGACAGTACATGCTCTTTGTGAATGGATGAAACGACAATAAGATATTCAAGTTGTCTTCCTTCAGTTTAATATTTCAAGTTTGTCTAGAGAGGAGGCTATTTTTTGAATTACATAAAAAGTAAAAGACGCAAGATTATTATTGTAGGATTAGTATTGATGATAATCGCTTCAGCTTTTATTTATTATAAGTTTTTAATACCTTCAGCAGACATTCAGCAATACAAGGAATATTATCCTTCGAATACATCGCAAAAAACATTAAACGAAGGGGAGGTAAAGGTCACATTTTTAGGAACATCATCTTTGTTATTTGATGATGGCGACACACAATTAATGATTGATGGTTTTATTTCTAGGCCGCCCTTATTGAAAATATTGCCTTTTAGCAATGTGAAAACAGATACAAATATTGTAAATGAAGTCTTTCGTAAAATAGGGGTTGATCATAATAAACTTCAGGGATTGTTTGTAGCTCATACACATTATGATCATGCATTAGATTTAGCTTATATCGCTAAACAAACTGGAACGCATGTATATGGCTCGGAATCAGCAATTAATATAGGACTTGGTAATGGTATAAACACGACACAAATGTCTGTATACGAAGTAAATAAGGCTATGCAGTTTGGTGATTTTACTGTCACAGTCCTACAATCAAAACATTCGCCAACCTTTGACGAAGGAGAAAAAATAAAAGAGCCACTTAAACAACCAGCGAAAGCTCTAGATTAGCATGAAGATTCTTCATACGATTTCTTGATTACGCATCATCATAAAACATTTTTTGTAAAACCAAGTGCTAACTATATAGAAGGGGCATTGGATGGCATTCAAGCTGATGTATTATTTTTAGGAATCGGAGTATTAGGAGCTCAGGATCAAGATTTTCAAAATATGTATTATGAGCAAACTGTCCGGGAAATACAGCCGAAACTTATTATTCCAATACATTGGGACAACTTTAATAAACCATTAACAGATGCTCTAGAAGCAATGCCTAAATTTGCAGATAACACAAAAAAAGGATTAGATTTTATAATTCAAAGGACAAAAGCGGATAAAATAGATTTCCAAATACTTCAAGGTTTTGAAAGCATTTATTTTTGATATTTAGAATAATAAAGGAAAATTGCATACTGGATTTAGAGAATTAACTCCATTTTGATTACCTTTTGTAATATGGAGTTTTTTTAGTGAAAATTGCTTAGGTAGATCGAAGAAGTGCCCGAGCCGACTTAAAAAACCGTTCAGGTGCTTTTTAACAGGCACCTGAACGGTTGATAAAAGGATATTTACTCTGCGTATTTTTCTAAAAAGTTATTAATAGTTTCCCAGTACGAATCACCAGCGACGCTTTCTGCACCGCCATGTCCAGCACCCTCAACTATCATTTTTTCCTTCGGTACATTGGCAGCTTCATATACTTCATTTAGCATATCAGATGGCACAAATGTATCATTACTTCCATGAATAAATAGCATCGGTGTTTTCGATTTGGCAACTTGCTCAACAGTATTAGCTTCACCAAGCGTATAGTTAGCTCTTACTTTCGTAACAATTGAAGAGAAGTGCATTATAGGAAAGGCCGGTAAATGAAAGATTTCTTGCAATTGGTAAGAGAATTCATCCCAAACTGAGGAATAACCACAATCCTCAATTATAGCCTTAACATTGTTAGGGAGATCTTCTCCTGAGGCCATCATCACTGTAGCACCTCCCATGGAAATACCATACAAAATAATTTCAGCGTTTTTATCCGAATTGGTAACATTATTAATCCAAGAGACTACATCAAGTCGATCGTGCCAGCCCATCCCAATATAGTCACCCTCGCTTTTTCCATGAGCTCTTGCATCGGGTATGAGAACATTGTAGCCTGAATCATAAAAATGCTTAGCATACTTTGACATTTGTGAGCCATCAGATGAATATCCATGGAAAACAATTGCCCATTTATTTGTTTCGTTTGTATTTTTAAGCGTATAGGCATGTAATTTCAAATGATCAAAAGACTTTACATAAGAATCCTGGTAATTCTCTTTAAACCACTTTTCGCTCTCTTCTTTTTCTTTAGCTTCCTTAGGATTAACAGCGATTGAATTGTGCGGAGCATCAAGCACAGCTGATTTATCTGTATTAGGATTTAAAGCGAGATTATAAAAATAATTCCCTGCAAAAAATCCAGCACCAACAAACAATACTAATAGAAGACTGACAATGATAATAATTACTTTATACTTTCTTTTCATATATTTCCCCCTAAAACTTCTATTATGAATTATACACAAAGTTGACAATATGAAAAGTGGACTTTTCTAAAATAGGGGAAAATAAAAAAGGGGATGACTTGAATCGTTCCCTTTGTATGTTGTCGAACTACTATTAATTTAAAACGCTACTGTTTTGAATGCGAAATCGAAGCGGCAGCAAAAAACAAAGTAGAGGAAGTGGCTAGATACATAGGATAGCGAGTAGCTTAGTATGGAAATCTCCCTCATTTTCACAAAAATTTCCTCTTTCAACAATAAAAAAAGGGAACGACTGAAATCGTTCCCTTTGCTTAGTAAATTATTTTAATGGACCACCAAGGTTTGTGATAGCTTCAGAAACATTTGAGAATTTCTTGAAGTTGTCGTTGAATAAACCAGCAAGTTCAGCAGCTTTTTTATCATAAGCAGCTTTGTCTGCCCATGCATCACGAGGATTAAGCACTTCAGTTGGTACACCCTCAATAGTAGTTGGGATGTTTAAACCGAATACTGAATCTTGAATTGTTTCAACATCAGTTAATTTACCATCAATTGCAGCGCGCACCATTGTACGAGTGTAAGAAAGCTTCATACGGCTACCAGTACCATATTCGCCACCAGTCCAACCAGTGTTCACTAAGAATACTTGTGCACCGTGCTCGTCAATTTTTTGACCTAACATTTCAGCATAAACTGTTGCTGGAAGTGGAAGGAATGGAGAACCGAAGCAAGTAGAGAATACTGGTTCTGGCTCTGTTACACCACGTTCTGTACCAGCAAGTTTAGATGTGAAACCGCTTAGGAAGTGGTACATTGCTTGCTCTTTTGTTAATTTACTGATTGGAGGTAATACGCCAAATGCATCAGCTGTTAAGAAGATGATTGTTTTTGGGTGACCAGCAACAGATGGATCAACAATATTTTCAATGTATTGAATTGGATAAGCTACACGTGTATTTTCTGTTAATGAACCGTCATCATAGTCACAAACACGAGTTTCTGGATCAACAGCTACGTTTTCTAAAACAGATCCGAAGCGGATTGCGTTGTAGATTTCTGGTTCTTTTTCAGCAGAAAGGTTAATTGTTTTTGCGTAGCAACCGCCCTCAATGTTGAATACACCGTTATCAGACCATCCGTGTTCATCGTCACCGATAAGCTTACGGTCAGGATCTGCTGATAAAGTAGTTTTACCAGTACCAGATAAACCGAAGAATAATGCAACATCACCAGCTTCACCAACGTTTGCTGAGCAGTGCATTGAAAGGATGCCTTGTTGTGGTAATAAGTAGTTCATAATACCGAAAATAGACTTTTTGATTTCACCAGCGTATTCAGTACCACCGATTAGGATGATTTTCTTTTCAAGTGATACAATGATGAATGTTTCAGAAGCAGTGCCATCAACGGCAGGGTCTGCTTTGAAATTAGGAGCTGAGATAACTGTGAAGTCAGCAACATGAGAAGCTAATTCCTCTTTAGTTGGACGGATAAATAATTGATGAGCGAACAGATTGTGCCAAGCATATTCATTGATTACTTGGATGCTTAATTGAGAATCTTTGTCAGCACCAGCAAAGCCTTTGAATACGAATAATTCGTCACGTTCTTTTAAATATTTTACTACTTTTACATATAAGTTATCGAACACTTCAGAAGAAATTGGTCGGTTAACTTTTCCCCAGTCAATTTTATCTTTTGTGCTCTCTTCTTCTACCGTATATTTATCTTTAGGTGAACGACCAGTGTATTTGCCAGTTTCTGCACGAACTGCGCCATCTACTGTTAACATAGCTTCACCACGAGAAGTAGCTTTTTCAGCTAATTGTGGTACTGAAAGTTGAACATTAATGTTACCGCCGCTTAATAATTCCTTCAGTTCGTTTGCAATTTCTACTGAATTCATCGATTAAATACCATCCTTTTTTATAGTATTCCCTTGAGTCTGAGGGAGATTTTCTTAATTTCAAAAATAGTATAACACAATTGCTTAAATAATCTATACTAATTCAGAAATTATTTTTCAGATTTTATTACTTTTCAAGAAAACGACAAAAAGTAAATTGATTCGTTTTGATAATGCTTTTTACCCTATTTATTATAAGTGATCAGTCAATCACTTTCGACACAGCAAAATTGTGTTCTAGAAGCTTTTGGCTTATATGAGGTTCGCACAGGATGTGAAGTTTTAGCTTGTTTTTTATTAGTTGGAGCTTGTCTTCGATTGAAAAGGGGCTACAATCATTTTCATCCACCACATGTTCCGTAGCTGACGCTTTGCTTTCACTACAAAATGTGCTGTAAAGGGTTACACATATGTTAACACATGATGTGAGGTGGAGAGTAGGGATTATTTTGTTTGAATTTACAGGATAATACAAATAGGTTTCATAATAATGGTATAACTGTAGCTGACGCTTTGCTTTCGCTACAGATAAACAAAGCGAACGGAATCGGTTTTGTGCTTAGACCTGGAGATGTTCTTTGTGCGAAAGCGACAACACGAGAGCCGACGTGATGTCGCTTTCGGCAATGCTGCAGGACGTGGTGTTCTTACACTGAGATTCTCTATTTTAGCGGGTGTTTGGGCACTTGCTGAAAGAAGTTAAAAATATTTGACAACGTTCGACCTTTTACGTATTATGAGATATTGAACGGATACTCTTATCCCGAGCTGGTGGAGGGTCAGGCCCTGTGAAACCCGGCAACCTGCATGAACTATTTCACGACATGCGCTGGTGCCAACCTGATGCAAGGGAACCCCCTTGAACGATAAGAGTGAAAGGTTACGAAGTCATTATTCCTTTCCTCATGTTAAGTAAGCGTGAGAAAAGGATTTTTTTATTGTTAAAAACGAATGTAAAGGTAAGTATATAGTCCTTTCCTTATTATAATGACGGATCTTTCGAAAACCTCGTGTTAAAAGTAGTAGTTGTTTTTTGTGCGAAAGTGAAACGACAGCAACAGTTGTTTTTTTGTACGAAAGCGCAGTGCAAACGTAGCGACAGCAACAACTGCTTTAGAGTTCAATCTATAGGAGCGGGCTTGACATGGGTAATGAGTACCGTATTAATTCGCAAATATTATTTGTAAAAGTAATAGGAGGAAAACCAAATGACAAAACGTCGACTGTTTACATCAGAGAGTGTAACAGAAGGACATCCAGACAAAATATGTGATCAAATCTCGGATGCCATTTTAGATGCTATTTTAGCAGAAGATCCAAACGCACGTGTAGCGTGTGAAACAACAGTAACAACTGGTTTAGTACTAGTAGCAGGAGAAATTACTACCTCTACTTATGTAGACATTAAAGGTATCGTTCGTGATACTGTAGCAGAAATCGGTTATACACGTGGGAAATATGGCTTTGATGCTGAAAATCTAGCAGTACTTGTTGCTATTGGTGAACAATCACCTGATATTGCTCAAGGTGTTGACCAAGCATTAGAGGCACGTGAAGGCTCTATGACAGACGCTGACATTGAAGCAATTGGCGCAGGTGACCAAGGTTTAATGTTCGGTTATGCATGTAACGAAACACCAGAGCTTATGCCATTACCAATTAGTTTAGCGCATAAATTGGCTCGTCGCTTAACGGAAGTACGTAAATCTGATGAACTAGGTTATTTACGTCCAGACGGAAAAACACAAGTGACAATTGAATATGATGAAAACAATGTACCAGTGCGCGTTGATACGATTGTCATTTCTACACAGCATGACGAAGAAGCTACACTTGAGCAAATTCAAGCAGACTTAAAAGAATTTGTTATTGCTCCAGTTGTTCCAAGTGAATTATTAGATGCCGAGACTAAATATTTCATCAACCCAACTGGTCGATTCGTAATTGGTGGTCCAAAAGGAGATGCTGGTCTAACTGGACGTAAAATCATCGTTGATACATACGGTGGCTATGCCCGTCATGGTGGTGGTGCTTTCTCTGGTAAGGATGCAACTAAGGTAGACCGTTCAGCGGCATATGCAGCCCGCTATGTGGCAAAAAATATCGTAGCAGCTGGTTTAGCAGATCGAGCTGAAGTACAACTAGCTTATGCGATTGGTGTTGCTCAACCTGTATCTATTGCTGTTGATACATTCGGGACAGGAAAAGTTACGGAAAGTGAAATTGTAAAATGGGTACGCGAGCTATTTGACCTACGCCCAGCAGGGATTATTAAAATGCTTAACCTTCGTCGCCCAATTTATAAGCAAACTGCAGCATATGGTCACTTTGGTCGTACAGACTTAAATGTACCTTGGGAACAAACAGACAAAGCAGACGCATTACAAGAAAAAGCAGGTTTATAAACTATTCAGCTAAAGTAATAAAGTAGCTGGACCAATATTTTAAGATACTATTACAGAAAGGGGCTCTACATGCTATTGCCCCTTTCACTGTATTTATACTAAAAAAAACTCCATATATAATCGTGTATGGCTAGGTTGTCCAAGCAAACGTGGAGCTGCTTTGATTAAGTTGAAATAACTATTTATTTTTTGGTTGAAGAGATTTATAGTATTGGCCTTTTTCTACATATTCATGTATGATGCGTTCCATATCTTCTTTATCTTCATCGTTTAATTCTCTTACAACTTTTGCGGGACGCCCTAATGCTAAGCTATTTGGAGGAATGACTTTGCCTGGAGGAACAAGGCTACCTGCCCCAATAAATGCACCCTCTCCAATCTCCGCTCCGTCTAATATGATAGAGCCCATACCTATTAAGGCTTTTTTACGAATCGTACAGCTATGTAAAGTTACTTGATGTCCGACTGTTACCTCATCTTCGATAATTAGTGGATATTTAGGGCTTTGATGTAAGCAACAGAGGTCTTGAATACTAACTCTTTTTCCGATAATTGTCGGTGATACGTCCCCTCGAATAACTGTGTTAAACCAAATAGTTGTTTCAGCACCTATTGTTACGTCACCAGTAACGGTTGCATAATCGGCAATAAATACTGATGGATCAATATTGGGTGTTTTCCCTTTAAATGGATAGATCATGAGAATCGCCTCTTTTCTTTCTATGATGTAATATTATCGTATCAAATACGCAACTTGATGGAAATATTAAATTAAAATGAGCTAGATATTCCGTTATAATCATTGTGTAATTATTTTTTTAGGAGGACTATGTGAAATGTGGAAATGGGAAGCTGATGGACAAGCAAAGGCTGTGGTTGCAATTCTTCATGGGGCATATGAAAATCACCGCTGGTATGCATGGCTTATAGAAAAATTAAGATTGGAAGGCTTCCACATAGTCATGGGGGATTTACCTAATCATGGAGTGAATAAAGGGTTTTCAAATGTTCACGATGAAGATTTTAAAGAATACAACAAATATACTAGGCATTTAATCGAGAATGCTTTTTCGTATAATCTACCTGTCTTTTTAATAGGGCATGGGCTTGGTGCGACACTATTACTACATACCATGCAAAAAAGAAAATATGAATGCGCAGGAATTATTTTAACCTCACCATGGCTTCATTTAAAGCTACTGCCAGGTAAACTATCAAATGCTTTAACTAGTTTAAGTGCCCTGACTGCAAATGTGAAGCTGACTCATGAAATTACTATAGAATCATTAACGCGCAGTGTAGAAGGTAGAGATGAGATGAAGGATGAAGTTCCTTTTTCGTCAGTTGTTTCAGTGAAATGGTATCGAGAACTACAGCAAATGATGCGTAATATAGTGTTATTGCCTAAGGCAGAATTCCCTAATAGACCTATGTTAGTGATGACAGCTGAAAAAGATAATATTACTGAAACTAAACAAACTCGTAATTGGCTTCATCTGCAGGACTTTACAGAGTTTCAATTTAAAGAATGGGCAAACAGTTATCATAATCTATTTCATGAAGTAGAGCGTGACGAGATTTTTGTTTATATACGTGATTTTATTAATAATGCTCTTCGAAACATTGGCTATATAATTAAGTAGTGAATGACCTCTCCAATTAACTAGAAAAATACTAACTTTTTGTTACTTAAATATAATGTTGTAATTTTCTGAAAAGTGTAATACTATAATGACTCAAAGTAATATTTTTCAAATTGGAGGGGTAAAATGGAAGCAATCGTTGGGAAAATGAATGAGATTTTATGGGGACCGTGGTTTATTTATGGCATTTTGTTAATTGGGCTCTTCTTTTCAATCATTACGAGGTTCCTACAAGTAAGACACATTAAAGATATGTTTGTTTTAATGTTTAAAGGCGAAAAATCGGAAAAGGGGATTTCATCTTTCCAAGCAATGTCTATTGCATTATCTGGTCGCGTAGGTACAGGTAATATTGCCGGTACAGCTACAGCAATCGGGATGGGGGGACCTGGTGCTGTTTTTTGGATGTGGGCAATCGCCTTTATCGGTGCGGCAACTGCTTATGTTGAGTCGACATTAGCTCAAATTTATAAAGAAGAGAAAGATACAGAATATCGTGGTGGTCCAGCGTTTTACATAGAAAAGGGAATGGGGCAAAAATGGTTTGCAGTTATTTTCGCTGTTGCCGCATTAGCTGCCATGTTAGTGTTGATGCCGGGTGTTCAATCGAATGCAATTGCGACAGCAGTTGAAAACGCTTTCTCTGTTGACACTTGGATTACAGGACTTATTATTGTTGTATTATTAGGTACTATTATTATCGGTGGGGTAAAATGGATTGCCAATGCTGCACAGATCATTGTACCGTTTATGGCATTAGCATATATTCTTATGGCCATTGTCATTATCTCAATGAATATTAAAGAAGTACCAGCTGTATTTTCATTAATTTTTTCTAGTGCATTTGGTGCGCAAGAAATCTTCGGTGGTATTGTTGGCTCCGCTATTGCATGGGGGGTTAAACGTGGTATTTATTCAAATGAGGCAGGGCAAGGGACAGGTGCGCATCCGGCTGCAGCAGCAGAAGTATCACACCCTGCTAAACAAGGTATCGTGCAAGCAGCTTCTGTATACATTGATACATTATTAATTTGTTCAGCTACTGCGTTTATGATTTTATTTACTGGCATGTACAATGTACAGGATGAAAAAGCTGCAGAAGGCACTGATTCATATGTTTATGTTGGTGATTTCAATAAAGGTGGATTAACTGGAGATGAGCAAATAACATTTGCGAAAAGTATTAAAGAAGGTGCAGCATATACACAATATGCAGTTGACTCTTCATTACCAGGCTTTGGTGGACCATTCGTAGCGATCGCATTATTCTTCTTTGCTTTCACGACGATTATGGCATACTACTACATTGCCGAAACAAATGTGGCTTATTTATTCTCAGGAACTACAGAGAAGGTCGTCATTTGGCTAGCTAAATTTGCAATTTTAATTGCTGCGTTTTACGGTACTATTCGTACTTCCGACCTTGCTTGGGCTATGGGGGATGTTGGATTAGGACTAATGGTTTGGATTAACGTTATAGCGATTTTAATTATTATGAAGCCTGCTATAGTCGCATTAAAGGACTATGAGAAGCAGAAAAAAGAAGGAAAAGATCCTGTTTTTGATCCTCGTAAACTAGGAATTAAAGGTGCAGATTTCTGGATTGATTATAATGAAAAACGTAAAAATAAATAATAGATAATAAGATAGGAAGCTATCTAATAGATTGAAAGATTCTATTAGATAGCTTTTTTTGTTTTCTTTAAAAAAGGCTCAGCACCATAACGTGTGGTTGATTTCTGTTCCGGCTGGGCGCTTTGTAGCTGCCGCTTTGCTTTCGCTACAGGAAACATTTGTTGTTGCTGTCGCTACGCTTTCGCACAGAGCAAAGCTTCCTGGGTGCGTCGCGGCAACAAGATGTTTTTTGCGCGAAAGCGTAGTGCCAACGAAGCGGCAGTAGCAGGATGTTGGTCACGAAGGCGTTATCACAGGACATGATGCTTTTAGCCTTCGTTTCCCTCCAGCTTCACTCTCATTCCTCTATTGCTAGTCCCCAAGGAGTCGCTCAGCCGTAACGAAGATCAACTTATATACAAAGCATATGTTTTAATAAATGTCATGCACAATTTTTGGTGATGAGCCATAAAAAAAGATTAATACTAAAATCTGCTCTTGTATCCTGTGCAGTCGTTTACATATTTCGGTGAAGAACTATAAAAGAAAATAAAATTTCTATTGACGGCAATAGAAAAAGAAGGTATATTTTGTCATAAGGAAATTATCTTTCCTTTAAGAAACTTTTTGGGAGGAGGTGAAAAATTGACTGTGTTCCATTTACCGAAACTTTCATATGATTATGATCAGTTGGAGCCATTTATTGATGCTAGAACGTTAGAAATTCATCATTCTAAGCATCATGCTACGTATGTAAATAATTTAAATGTGGCATTAGAAGGTCATAAGGATTTAGAAGATCAGTCATTGGAAGATTTATTAAGAAATCTTGATGTGCTTCCAACGGACATTCAAACAGCCGTACAAAATAATGGTGGGGGACACTATTGCCACAGTTTATTTTGGGAATTGATGAGTCCTAATGGTGGTGGTGAGGCAACTGCTGATATTGGAAAGGCGATCGATTATTATTTTAAAACATTTGATAATTTTCAAGATCAGCTTTCTAAAGCGGCAATTTCACGCTTTGGAAGTGGATATGGATGGCTAGTGCTAGATGGCGAGCAATTGACCATTATGAGTACAGCTAACCAAGACACGCCTTTAAAAGAGGGGAAAATCCCTCTACTCGTTATTGATGTTTGGGAGCATGCATATTATTTGAAATATCAAAATCGCCGACCTGAGTTTGTTACGAATTGGTGGAATACAGTTGATTGGGACAAAGTCAATCAACGATATGTGAATGCAAGGGAAACAATAAACACTTTTAAAATCTAACTAAGCTAAGTTAATTAAGGTAATTTGACATGAAAGTAAAGTTAAGTACTCCTCCATATCCCCCGCGCCATCGGGGGATATTTTCTTATATTCTTTGAAAACCCCCTACACAGCAGGGGGTTTCAAAATTAAAAGGCATGATTCCAATACGGTATCGGAATCATGCCTTAAATAAATGAATATTAAAACGATCTATTTAGCTTAACGAGTAATCTTTCATTTTTTCTAAAGCAATTACAAAAGGTGGATCATTTTGTTGATTTAGAAACTCGTATTTTAATACATGTACATACTTTTGGGGAAGTTGACTGACATAGTCTATCACAGCATCTCGTTCTTCCTTCCCACCTGGATGACCATGATAAATGACAAGGACAATAAGACCACCGATTTTTAGCATCTTAAGCAAATTATCAATTGCTTGTATCGTCGTATTTGGCTGTGTAATGATGTCGTGATCGCTACCAGGCAAATAACCAAGATTAAAAATTGCAGCTGCGACTGGTTTGTGGACATAGTTGACTACTTCTTCATGCCCTCTATGTAAAACAAGCGCACGATGCTCTAAACCATTGTCTAAAAGGCGATGGAGAGTGGCATCAACAGCGCTCTTTTGAACATCAAAGGCGTATACTTGTCCTTCATCACCGACAAGCTGTGCTAGAAACAATGTGTCGTGGCCATTTCCAGCTGTGGCATCCACTACAGTGTCGCCCTCTACAACAGTATCTTTTATTAGCTGTTGGGCATATTGTAAAACGCGTTGTAGCTTCATTTGTCATCCTCAGCTTTATAAAATTTTCCTTGCCAGCTTCCACGGCGTTCAAGCTCAGCATCAATTCCGTTTAATACTTCCCATTTATTAACACTCCACATCGGGCCAATCATTAAATCGATTGGTCCATCGCCTGTAATTCGGTGAATAACCATATCTGGTGGTAGAATTTCAAGTTGATCGGCTACAAGCTTTGTATAAACATCTTGATCTAAAAATTCTAACATTCCTTTTTCGTATTGCTTAACCATTGGAGTACCTTTTAAAAGATGCAGTAAATGGATTTTAATACCTTGTACATCAAGCTTCGCGACTTCACGAGCAGTTTCCATCATCATGTCAGAGTCTTCGAGAGGAAGACCGTTAATAATGTGCGAGCATACACGAATACCGTGTTTTCGTAACTTTTCAACACCTTCCACATATGTTGCATAATCGTGGGCACGGTTGATAAGATTGGCTGTTTTTTCATGTACAGTTTGAAGTCCTAATTCAATCCATAAATAGGTACGCTCATTTAATTCAGCTAAATATTCAACTACATCGTCTGGCAGACAATCAGGGCGTGTTGCGATAGATAATCCAACAACCCCTTCTTGGGCTAATGCAGCTTCAAATTTTTCTTTTAATACTGGTAGCGGTGCATGTGTATTTGTATACGCTTGGAAGTAAGCCATGTATTTGCCATCCTTCCATTTTTGATGCATTTTGTCGCGTATTTCAGCAAATTGCACCTCGATAGGATCAACTTTGTTGCCAGCAAAATCACCTGAACCTGCAGCACTACAGAACGTACAACCGCCAAAGGCAACTGTACCATCACGATTTGGGCAGTCAAAGCCTGCGTCTAGTGCTACTTTAAATACTTTATGGCCAAATTGCTCACGTAAATAGCGATTCCATGTATAATACCTCTTCCCGTCTGATGGAAAAGGAAAGTTTGTTTCTGTCATTTATTTCACTCCTCTAACACTATATTTTATCACGTGCTGGTGTTTCCGTCATGAGGGAGAATTTAATAATATGTGGATGTACTATGAGAGAAGGCATGCGGAAAGTACATCGACCGTCGTAAACCACCGGGAGGCCCCGAAAAACTACACAAAAAATATTCTAAAGCATATGTAAAAAGAGTAAATTTATTTTTCTTGTGCTTTTGTATGTTTAAACATAAACTAACTATTTAGAGTAGCGAAATAATGGAGGACATTCTATGCCAAAAAGTGTTTGGTTTTTAATTATCGGAATGCTTGTGAATACGACGGGCAACTCTTTTTTATGGCCTTTAAACGCCATTTATATGCACGATTATTTAGGGAAGTCACTTGCGATGGCTGGCTTTGTGTTGATGTTGAATTCTGCTGCTGGTGTATTAGGGAATCTCTTAGGTGGTTACTTATTTGATAGAATAGGTGGCTATAAATCAACAATGTTTGGCATTCTTTTGACGATTGCCTCATTAATAGCTTTAACGATTTGGCACGGCTGGCCACATTATGTGTGGATTTTAACGATACTCGGCTTTAGTGGGGGTATTGTATTCCCAGGGATGTTTGCTTTAGCTGGAACTGCGTGGCCGGAGGGTGGACGAAAAGCTTTTAACGCAATTTATTTAGCTCAAAATTTAGGAGTAGCAATTGGTCCTGCACTTGCCGGTGTTGTTGCTGCTTACCAATTTGACTACGTCTTTAAGGTCAACTTAGCCATGTATATTTTGTTCTTTTTTATAGCATTTTTTACTTTTAAACGATTTGAAGAGGGAAGCATTGCACCGAAAAATGTCGTGAGTGAAAGTAAGCGAATAATCAATAAAGCACCGTTTTATGCATTATTAATTATAAGTTCTTCCTCTGTACTATGCTGGGTAGCTTATTCACAATGGAGTGCGACTATCTCTTCCTATACACAAGATCTAGGATTAGGATTGAAACAGTACAGTCTACTTTGGACTATTAATGGCTTACTTATCGTTTTAGGGCAACCGCTAATTGCGCCGCTAGTGAAACGCTGGGAAAATAAATTGAAGCGTCAATTAGTGTTTGGCGTTATACTGATCGCGATATCCTTTGGCATCATTGCGTTTGCAAGTGATTTTAAAATGTTTGGAGCAGCAATGGTTGTGCTAACTTTTGGTGAAATGTTTTATACACCTGTCTTACCTACAATCGCCAATCAACTTGCACCAAAAGGGCGTCAGGGCTTTTATCAAGGGATTATTAATAGTGCAGCAACAACAGGTCGTATGATTGGCCCATTATTTGGTGGTATTATGGTCGATCAGTTTGGCATGATTGCACTTGTATTAATACTAGTAATTATTGTATTGCTTGCGATAATTCCATGCCTTATCTATGATTATCCTTTACGAAAGAATAAAACAGTGACAGATTAATAGATAAATTTAACAATAATATTCTCAAAACGAGCAAAAACTGTGTGGGAAACACGTTTTTTGTTCGTTTTTTAGTGTTTGATATTGAAAGTTAGCATATTGTAGCGTACAATCAATCATACATATTCAAATATTTGAATATATGAAAATGAAGTTCCGTGGAGGGATTTATGTGGAAGAGAGCTTGCAGCAATTTAAGGCAGATTTTTTTAAAGCTTTAGCACATCCATTACGAATTAGAATATTGGAATTACTAGTAGATGGTAAGAAAAATGTCAATGAAATTCAAAGCTGCTTAGAAAAAGAGGGCTCAGCTGTTTCTCAGCAGTTAAGTGTATTACGAGGCAAAAATATTGTTTATGGAACGAAAGAGGGGAAAAAAGTTTACTATTCTTTAAGCGATCCAATGATTGGAGAGTTACTTGGCGTCGCAAAAGAAATTTTTAATAATCACTTAATAAATACAATTACTAGATTAGAAGAAATGACTATTAATGAAGATAATGAAGAGGATATGTAAACTGGGGTTTTACGAAACATTTACCTTGCTATTATTTTGAAGGGAAGATTTATAAATGAAGTCACTGTTTACAGGGCGATATGAAGGATATTCTGTTCATCATTTGAAGAAAGATTTAATCTCAGGGACAATTGTCGGGATTGTAGCAATACCACTGGCAATGTCCTTTGCCATTGCGTCAGGTGTTAAGCCTGAGTATGGAATATATACAGCTTTTATTGCTGGCATACTTATTTCGCTTTTTGGTGGTTCGAAGTTCCAAATAGGGGGACCTACAGGTGCATTTGTACCAATTTTATTAGGGATAGTCATTTCGTATGGCTATGAAAACTTATTAATCGCCGGATTAATGGCCGGGGTTATTTTGTGCTTAATGGGTATGTTTAAACTGGGCTCATTAATAAAATTTATTCCCCGACCCGTAACGATAGGTTTTACCGCAGGAATTGCAGTGATTATTTTTACAGGTCAAATTGCCAATTTCTTAGGTTTAACAAATATTAAAAGACATGAGTATTTTATTGACAATGTAAAAGAAATTGTTATGCATATTGGTACGACAAACTTTTATAGTGTTATAACGGCGATCATAAGCCTTATCATTATTTTAATAACACCGAAAGTTTTACCCAAAGTTCCAGGAGCGTTAGCGGGGATTGTTGTTTCTACACTAGTGGCAACATTCTTTTTTTCTGGACAAGTTGCCACAATAGCAACAGCCTATGGTCAAATTCCTAATACACTACCGAATTTCGCAGTTCCAGATATCACATGGGAGCGTATTCAGCTACTTATTGGACCAGCTTTTGTGATTGCGATGCTTGGTGGGATTGAATCACTTTTATCTGCTGTGGTAGCGGATGGAATGACAAATACAAAGCATAATAGTAACCGTGAACTTGTTGGTCAAGGGATTGCTAATATCGTCACTCCTTTCTTTGGAGGGATCCCTGCGACAGGGGCTATTGCTCGTACTGCGACAAATATTAAAACAGGTGCAGTATCACCCATATCAGGTGTTATTCACGGTGTATTTGTTTTAGTTACTTTATTATTACTTGCTCCTTTTGCTTCACATATTCCATTAGCTAGTATGGCTCCAGTTTTAATGGTTGTTGCTTGGAATATGAGTGAGCAAAAGCATTTTGCACATATTATTAAATTAAAATCAGGAGATTCTCTCGTTTTAATCATTACGTTTCTTCTTACTGTTTTTACAAGCTTAACATTAGCTGTAGAGGTGGGGCTTGTACTAGCGGTCATATTATTTGCAAAGCGTATGAGCGAAAAGCTTGTAGTAACAAAGGTTTTACCGGATCATTCGAAAGAGAGTGGAAAGTTACAATCACATGTTGTTCATCAAAAACGAGACTGTCCACAAATTAGTATTTATACAGTTGAGGGTCCTCTTTTCTTCGGAGCGGCTCAAACCTTTGAGCAGGCAATTGTAAATTCTATTCAGCACGAACAAAAAGTTTTAGTATTACGCATGGGTAAAGTACCTTTTATGGATTCAACAGGTGAGTCGTATTTTGGTAATGTCATTCGGAATTTTAAAGCACAGGGTGGCACCATTTTAGTTACAGGAGTACAAGACGAATTAAAAAAGGCACTAAAGTACAATGGCTTATATGATGAAATTGGTGAAGATAATTTCTCTCCGCATACAGGAGAAGCGATTAATAAAGCTTTAAGCTATTTAGATACAAATAAATGTATTGGCTGTAAGCATTTCGCTTTCCGTGAATGTCAGGAGTTATCCCGCAATAAGGGGCAGTAAATAAAAAAAACTGCCCCTAACTGCCCGATTGGTGAAGACTAATAATCAGTGGGGAACAGAAAACCCCTATGTATCATAGCAGGAATCTTCTTTGAATAATTATAGAAATATGCCTACGAATAGGCTCCGTAGAATGTGACAAAACTTATAGGGGAGGATTAAAGATGAAAAAAATTATGAATCAACCTGAATCACTTGTTATGGAAATGTGCAATGGGATAGTTCTGGCTCATCCGGAACTTGAGCTGTTAAAAAAATATAAAGTAATTAAGAAAAAAGCAATGAATGCAAATAAGGTAACTTTAATTAGCGGTGGCGGTAGTGGACATGAACCAGCACATGCAGGGTTAGTAGGAAAAGGAATGCTGGATGCTGCGGTATGTGGTGATGTGTTTGCCTCTCCTTCACAAATACAGGTATATCAAGCAATCAAAGCAACAGCCAGCCAAAAAGGTACACTGCTCATTATTAAAAATTACAGCGGAGATATAATGAATTTTAAAAATGGCGCTCACTTAGCCATGGAGGATGGCATTCAAGTAGAGTACGTCCGAGTAGAAGATGATATTGCAGTAGAAGATAGCCTTTATACAGTAGGGCGCCGCGGCGTAGCAGGAGTTGTGTTAGTACATAAAATTGCTGGTGCAGCCGCTGAAGAAGGTATGGATTTGATACAGGTCAAAGCTGTAGCGGAAAAAGCAGCGGCAAATGTTCGAACAATTGGTCTGGCGCTAACTTCCTGTACGGTTCCTGCTAGTGGATCACCTACTTTCAAATTGGGTGAAGACGAGATGGAATATGGTGTCGGTATTCATGGAGAGCCAGGAAGAAAAAGAGAAAAAATGATGGCTGCAGATGAATTAGCTTTACGTATGATAAATGACCTTTTAAAAGATTTAAGATTAGATAAAGATGCTGAAATTGCTGTTCTAGTAAATGGATTTGGCGGTACACCACTTCAAGAACTTTATCTGTTTAATAATGCGGTTTCTAGAGAGCTGAGTAAAAGAAATATACGAATCAATAGAACATTTGTCGGCAATTACATGACAAGTATTGATATGGCTGGAATCTCTCTTACAGTAATGAAACTAGATGATGAACTGAATACACTATTATCGAAAGAATGTAATACACCTGCATTTAAGGTAGATGGACCAGTTGGGCGTGTAGAATACGTAGATATTAATGATAACGTAGAAGAGAAACAAGTTTTCTTTGAGACGGAAACAGAGAAAGAACACGCTATCATCAAAAATGAGGTAATCACATTAAATAATATGATTTATCTTGTAGATAAAATGAGCGAGATTATTATTAAGAACGAAGTGCCTTTCTGCGAATTGGATACCCATGCAGGTGACGGCGATTTTGGAATGAGTGTCGCTAAAGGTTTTAAGGAATTAAAACGAGGATGGAGCTCGATTCTAAATCATGAACATTTAAGTATTGGGACTTTCCTTGATGGTTGTTCCATGATCATTATGGAATATTGCGGAGGAGCTTCTGGTCCAATTTGGGGCGGGGCTTTCCGAGCTGCTAGTAAAGCAGTGGAGGGAAAAATGGAATTAACTGTCGGAGAGTTTGCTGAAATGTTACAAGCTACGCTGAAAGGTATACAATCTGTCGGTGAGCGTTCTTTCGGAAGAGGGGCAGAGGTAGGCGATAAAACGCTTGTAGATGCGCTTGTACCTTGTGTAAATTCCTGGTTAGAAAGCGCTGCAACTGGTGCGGACTTTAAAACAGCTTTTGAGAAAGGGGCAGAGGCTGCTGTTAAAGGAGCGGAATATACAAAGGAAATCGTTGCTCGAATGGGTCGTGCCGGAACAGTTGGTGAAAGAAGTCTAGGTTATCCGGATGCAGGTGCTTATGCGCTAGGAGTTATCTTTACGGAACTTTCTCGTAGTTTAAAATAAAGCGAGCACTATGGATACAACTTATTTCGAATATTGTTACCTTCATAGGGATTTAATTTGTTCAAAAATGGTTAGTATGTAAACAAAGTCTTGTGCTTTTCAGTACTTTCCATTAGAATAAATGCAATACATGTAAGACAATGATGAGGAATAGTAAATTTGTGTTTCTTTTTAGAGAGCTAGCGGTTGGTGGAAGCTAGTAGGAAAGCAAATTGAACTCGCCTTCTGAGTCTGCCCGAGTGAAACAGCTCGTGCCGTTCCTTCCGCGTTAAGGAAGCTAAAGCCGAGTGTGATCACTAATGTGGGTGGTACCGCGGGAGATACGAATTCTCTCGTCCCTTTCTAATGAAGAAAGGGGCGAGTTTTTTTATTTTTTAAATATTTTGTCAATTCTTAAGTTGAAGAGCATGACACATTCAAAGGAGGAAAAATAATGAGTTTTAATCATCAACAAATCGAAAAAAAGTGGCAGCAATATTGGGCTGATAATAAAACGTTTAAAACTGAAAACGAAACAGAAAAACCAAAATTTTATGCGTTAGACATGTTCCCATACCCATCTGGTGCTGGTCTCCATGTAGGACATCCAGAGGGCTACACAGCGACAGACATCCTTTCACGCTTCAAGCGTATGCAAGGTTATAACGTCCTACATCCTATGGGCTGGGATGCATTCGGTTTACCTGCAGAGCAATATGCACTTGATACAGGAAATGACCCTGCAGAATTTACAGCGAAAAATATTGCAACATTTAAGCGTCAAATTCAAGAGTTGGGCTTTAGCTATGACTGGGATCGTGAAATTAACACAACAGATCCAGAATACTATAAATGGACACAATGGATCTTTATCCAACTTTATAAAAAAGGCTTAGCCTATGTAGATGAAGTAGCTGTAAACTGGTGTCCAGCACTTGGAACAGTACTTGCAAACGAAGAAGTTATTGATGGAAAGTCAGAGCGTGGTGGTCACCCTGTAGAACGTCGTCCAATGAAGCAATGGATGCTTAAAATTACTGCCTATGCTGATCGTTTAATCGATGACTTAGAGGAAGTTGATTGGCCAGAGTCTATTAAGGATATGCAACGTAACTGGATTGGTCGTTCGGAAGGTGCAGAAGTAACATTTAATATAGATGGAACAGATGAAAACTTCACAGTGTTTACAACTCGTCCTGATACATTATTTGGTGCTACATACTGTGTTATTGCACCTGAGCATAAATTAGTGGATCAAATTACAACTGCTGAACAACGACAAGCTGTTGAAGTTTATTTAGATAAAGTAAAATTGAAATCTGATTTAGAACGCACAGATTTAGCGAAAGAGAAAACAGGCGTATTCACAGGTGCCTATGCAATTAATCCGATTAACGGTAAAAAAATGCCGATTTGGGTTGCAGACTACGTATTAGTATCATACGGTACTGGTGCAATTATGGCAGTTCCAGCGCATGATGAGCGCGACTATGAATTCGCAACAGAATTTGGTTTAGAAATTATTCCTGTCCTTGAAGGTGGAGACATTAGCAAAGAAGCCTTCACAGGTGATGGTAAACATATTAACTCTGACTTCCTTGATGGCTTAAACAAAGAGGAAGGTATTGCTAAAGCAATTCAATGGCTTGAAGAAAAAGGCGTAGGAGAGAAGAAAATCTCTTACCGTCTTCGCGACTGGTTATTCTCTCGTCAACGTTACTGGGGTGAGCCAATTCCTATGATTCATTGGGAAGATGGTACAACGACGCCAGTACCGGAATCAGAATTACCATTAGTACTACCAAAAACAGATAATATTCGTCCTTCAGGTACGGGTGAATCCCCGTTAGCGAACATTTCTGAATGGGTAAATGTTGTTGATCCTGAAACAGGCAAAAAAGGTCGTCGCGAAACGAATACGATGCCACAGTGGGCTGGTTCTAGCTGGTACTTTATTCGTTATATTGACCCAACAAATAAAGAAGCAATTGCAGACCCTGAATTACTGAAACGTTGGTTACCAGTCGATATTTATATCGGTGGGGCAGAGCATGCGGTATTACACTTACTATACGCTCGCTTCTGGCATAAAGTATTATACGATTTAGGTGTTGTACACACGAAAGAGCCATTCCACAAATTATTTAACCAAGGAATGATTCTTGGTGAAGGTAATGAGAAAATGTCTAAATCAAAAGGTAACGTCGTTAACCCGGATGAAATCATTTCTTCACACGGTGCGGACACTTTACGTCTATATGAAATGTTCATGGGTCCACTTGAAGCATCTGTTGCATGGTCAACAAATGGCTTGGACGGGGCACGTCGTTTCTTAGATCGTATTTGGCGTCTATTTGTCAATGAAGAAGATGGTACAATCGCTGCGAAAGTTCAAGCTTCTGATGACAAAACATTAGAAAAATCATATCACCAAACTGTGAAAAAAGTGACAGAGGATTATGAAGGTATTCGCTTCAATACAGCTATTTCACAAATGATGGTATTCATCAATGATTGCTACAAAGCGGAAGTAATTCCAACAGCATACGCTGAAGGCTTTGTGAAAATACTAGCTCCAATGGTGCCACACGTTGCAGAAGAGTTATGGCAAATATTAGGTCATGATGAAACACTTTCATATAAGGAATGGCCAACATATGATGAGTCTAAACTTGTTGATGATGAAGTGGAAATCGCCGTACAAGTGCTAGGCAAAGTACGTGCAAAAATCATCGTAGCGAAAGATGCTTCAAAAGAAGAAATTGAAAAAGTAGCTCTTGCAGATGACAAAGTACAAGAGTATATGGCAGGCAAAAACTTAGTAAAAATAATTGTCATTCCAGGTAAGCTTGTTAATATCGTTGTGAAATAAAAATGTGAAAAGTGTCCAATATTTGGGCACTTTTTTCTTTTATACTGAAACCATCTAAGATTTCGATACGACTATAGTGTGAATAGGAGGTGTTTGTTTGAGTGAACATTTAGCAAATATTATGGAAGAGCATGGTGAGTACTGCCTTCGTGTAGCTTATCTATATGTTAAAGACTGGGCTATTGCAGAAGAAATCGTTCAAGATGTATTTTTTGCTTATTATCGGCAACAAGAGCGCTTTGAACAACGATCCTCGCTAAAAACATATTTAGTAAAAATAACAGTACATAAAAGTCATGACTATTTAAGAAGTTGGAAAAATAAGCGACATATTTTATTTGAAAAGCTGCACATTGGCGTTAGTAAACGATCGCCAGAAACAAATTTGATTGAAAAGGATGAACGAAGAATTGTGACAGCAGCTTTGTTTGAGCTTCCAATCAACTATCGAGAAGTAATTATTCTTTATTATTATCAAGAATTAAAGGTTCGAGAGATAGCGGAGGTTCTTGCATGTACCGAAAATACAGTGAAAACAAGATTGCGTAGAGCTAGACAAACTTTGCAGGAAAAACTGGACAAAAGCCATTGGGAGGTGCTAAAAGATGACATCTTTTAAGGATAAACTGGATAAAGAGCTTGGAGAAGCACCACGTTTCTCACAACAATTGCAGGAGCGTATTTTGCACAATGCATTTCAGCCAAAAAAACAACCTCGCAGATGGCAATATCCAATGATTTTCATAGGAGCAGTCGTGACGATCCTTTTCTTGATTGTAATTGGTCCATGGAAGCAAGGAGATTCATCTAAGCATGCTACGATTATTGAACTAACCCAACATGAGGTTAAACAGTTTACGAGTGCGTATAATTGGGAGGAAGAAACCTTTAAGGCCGGAAGAACTGGCTGGATTTTAGGACAACAGTCTTATAAAAATGATTCAGAAACAAAGCTCATTGCCAATACGCTTCAAAAGGCAGTTATTTCGAAGAAGGATGATGATTACTATGCATATCGTGATGTATGGGTAGAGTTTGACAATGAGCAGGTTGTGCAGCTAAAAATGTTCTTAAACGATGAGCAGTTAGCTTTTAGCGATCGACAAACAAATATCTTTTACAAGGTGGAAGATGCCGAAACTGCGTCAGCATTTATTACCCTAATGCGAAAAGATGATAAAGATTTTAGTTTCCGTGAGATGTTTATTTTTTTAATAATTGCTCTCTTTCTAGTATGGCTTACTGAAAAAGCTCTTCGAAAAATGTTTAGCATTCCGAAAGAGCCAAAATATATAAATACAGGTCATCAACGCACAACGTATATTGCTAAGTTTATTCAAGGGGCGTCTTTAATTTTATTTAATATATACGGTTTGTTTTTATATACGGCTACAATATGTGTATTTATAGCAGTATTCATGATGAGTTCTATTGTGATTGACTATTATTATGTGCGAGAGGAAAAAAGACATTATACATCGATTGGATCATCTATTATGTCACTAGCACTAATAATTGTATTTATCATTTTCTTTTCATAAAAAGAAAGAGATGCTCAATTTATTCCAGAGCATCTCTTTTTGATATAGAAGTAAATTAATGGGGAACTTCATTTCGAAATATGCATTGAAGATCGTCTGAGATTGACTATCTCTAATAGAATGCATTTCTCCGTAAAAGCTAGTATTTACATAAACAAATCTAGAATTGAGTTTTATAAACATTAACAGTATTTGGTTTAAAAGTATGTTTTTACTTGTGCGCTATAGCAAATATTTCTGTTATAACTTATTGGTTTAGTTGTTTATTAGTTTGAAAAGTATAACTATCCATAGCTAAAAAGGATGTGTAAGATTCTTACTAAAAGAAAAAATATATATTTGAATAATAAAAATCAATAAGTAATGATTATTCGTTTTGAAGCATGCACAATGTATATTGTATTTATTTAATTGAATATCCATTAAAAGTTAATTGAATCATTTAACATGATTTTCAGATTCCCTTTTGAGCGAACAGAATTTGTCTATTTTAGCTTTGTAATTCTCTTTTATCCACGTTATTTCTACTTAATGGATATTTGTTCATGACCCTTTATAGAAACACGAAGAAATAATAAGCGTTAGAAAAAGTGGAATATACATTAATTACATGTGAAAATATGCACAAATTTAATTATATTAAAATAGTTAATGGGAAGTTGGATAATAGAGTAGAAAAATAATAATAGCTAAAAAATGTTATGCTTTTTGTTTAAAAAACATCTATTTGCTTAGAGACTGTAGGGTTTTCATTATAAAATTATTGGGGTAAAAAATAAAATACTTTTTGCAGAAATAATATTTTTTTAAAAAACATCTTGCATTTGAATAATTCTAAGTGTTAAATTGTTTTACAGGACGTTCATAAAACTTTCACAGGTAGCAAAAGAGGGGAGAAAAGAGAAATTATGAATAAAAATAGATGGTTAATTGCATTATCTGCAATCGCTATTCACCTTTCAATCGGTGGAGCATATGCATACAGTGTATATAAGATACCGATTGTTACAGAAATGGGATGGAGTGAAACAAACGTAACGGTTGCCTTTACAATAATGATGGGGCTTGCTGGTTTTTCAGCAGCATTATTTGGTAACTTAGTAGAAAAAATGGGGCCACGTAAATCTGCGATGATAGCAGCTGTTCTATTTGGGGCAGGACAAGCTGGTGCAGGTGTAGCGATTTCAATGGATTCCGTAACATTGTACTGGTTAACATATGGTTTACTAAGTGGATTGGGTATGGGTATTGGTTACATTGCGCCTGTATCGACATTAGTAAAATGGTTCCCGGATCGCCGAGGATTAGCAACAGGTATGGCTGTACTTGGATTTGGTTCAGGAGCACTTATTACAGCGCCAGTCGCAGCTAACTTAATGGGGGCTGTGGGAATTTCTACAACGTACTTTATTTTAGGGGCAAGTTATTTCACGTTAATGATTTTAGGGGCTTCATATATAGCACCACCTAAACCTGGTTATATGCCAGCGAATATGAAGGCGGCTGCAGATAATGGTAAAGAAGTAGTGAAGAAAGATTTAGCTGTCATGACAGCACGTGAAGCTGTGAAAACTAAGCATTTCTGGATGCTTTGGTCAATGCATTTAGTAAACGTTACAGCAGGTATTATGATGATTTCTGTTGCATCTCCAATGGCTCAAGAAATTGTAGGGTTATCAGTTGCAGGAGCCGCAGCAATGGTAGGTATAATGGGATTATTTAATGGTGGTGGTCGTTTAATATGGGCTGCTGTGTCTGACTATATTGGTCGTTCGAATGTCTTTGTAATTTTCTTTATCGCACAGCTAGTTACATTTATCGTCTTACCGCATACTACAAACGTTATTATTTTCCAAGCACTTATTTTCTTAGTTGTTAGTTGCTATGGTGGAGGTTTCTCTAATCTACCTGCATTTGCAAGTGATTTATTCGGTACGAAACAACTTGGGGTTATTCATGGTTATTTATTAACAACTTGGTCTTTAGGTGGTATTTTTGGTCCACTTTTAGTAAGCACTATTAAAAATGCTTATGGTAGCTATATTCCTGTATTCTATGTATTTACAGGGTTAATTGCAGCTTCATTAATTATTGCTTTAACATTACGTGCAGATGTACGTAAACGAACAGCATTAAAAGAAGCTTCTGAAAAGGTTGGAGACGTCTCCGCTACACAATAAAGTTTACTTTCAATTCGCACTTGAAAGTAATGGCCATATGAGTGTCATTTCGCACGTGACGCTTGTATGGTCTTTTTTTGTAGCTGTTGTTATATAACACTTGATTAATCTTTGTTTAATGTATAACAGTTGGTGTCTGCTGTCAATATCATTATGGGAAATAAAGTGAATTCGCTACTAAAAGAGAAATTTTGTAACGGAAAGCAAATGCGAGGTGTATGAAAATTTGCTAGTGGGTGGCCACAAACTAATGTTTTTAGGTCAACATCTTTGTTTTTAATTAATTTTGAAATTTTTGCGGTTTCATGAATAAAAGATTCAACGCATCATTCAATCGTTCGTTTTTACCCCTCCGATAATTTGATTGAATCTTTCCGGAACTTAAAACGTATATAAAATAAATAAGGAGGCATTGAGATATGGGGAGATTTTCTTTAAATGAGTTTATTAATAAAACACAGCAGGATGATAGCGAAAATGAATATTTCGAGTTAGAAACTGAGCGTGTATTAGAGGTTAACCTAAATGGCGAGGTTTGGTCGAAAATGGGCGCAATGATTTCTTATGTAGGAGATATTAAGTTTGAGCGTGAGCGTGTGTTGGAGCATGGCTTAGGTAAAATGTTTAAAAAGGCATTAACCGGCGAAGGTACACAACTTATGAAAGCGATGGGTAAGGGGCGACTTTATTTAGCCGATCAAGGGAAAAAAGTAACGGTCTTCGATCTAAAGGATGAAACAATTTGCGTAAACGGTAATGATTTACTCGCATTTGAGCCTAGTATTGATTGGGATATTCATTTAATGCGTAAAATGGCAGGAGTTATGTCAGGTGGGTTGTTTAATGTAACTTTAAAAGGAAGAGGGAAGGTTGCCATTACAACTCATTTCGAACCGTTAACCTTGTTAGTAAAGCCTGGTGAAACGGTTTATACTGATCCACATGCTACCGTAGCGTGGTCAGGTACTTTGTCCCCAGAGTTTAAAACAGATATTAGCTTCCGAACATTTATCGGTCGAGGAAGTGGTGAATCCATTCAAATGGCATTTTCAGGTGAAGGGTTTGTCATCATTCAACCATATGAAGAAGTATATATGTCAAAAGAAGGTTGAAAAAGCGTGTCCGTATTTTAAGGACACGCTTTTTTTAATGTGTTGATTTCCACCCCAGACTACTCACCGTAATCGAACAAAAGAGATATACAACAGTGATGTGATTGTACATCTGTTTGCTACTGCCGCCCCAGGAAAGCGCTCAGTCGGAACGGAAATCACCCCCACTCGCTTTGCCGAAGAGCTTCATTACCCAATAGTTTTTTTGTGATAAAAACCACTAATAGAAGTCCGAAACAGAGTGTATTACTTTCCTGCATTCATCCCTGCGATACGTCCTGTAACGAGTGCAGACGTAATATTATAGCCACCTGTGTAGCCATGAATATCAAGGATTTCTCCACAGAAAAATAAACCATCTTTTTTCTTTGAAGCCATTGTCTTTGGTTCGATCTCTTTAACTGAGACGCCACCACCAGTGACAAATGCTTTTTCAAGAGATTGTGTCCCGCTAACTGTCATTGTGAAATTAACGAGTAATCTAGCTAAGTTGCGGACTTTCTCCTGTGATAATTCAGCGCCTGTCATTTGCACATCGATATTTGCACGCTCACATAAAAATAGTAGCCAGCGTTCAGGAGCAATACCCTTCCATACATTTTTTACAGCTTTTTTGGGATCTTCTTTAACGAGTCTGTTTAAATATTGCAGGCACGTTTCCTCATTATAATCAACAAGTGTTTGAATTCGCATTGTCACAGGCTCGTATCCTGTTTTCATTAATTCTTTCACGATAAATTGACTACAGCGTAAAACAGCAGGACCGCTTAACCCGAAATGAGTAAAAAGCATGTCCATTTGATGTGTTACGAGTGCTTTGCCCTTCTTATTTAAAACAGAGACAGCGACATCGCGTAACGCAAGTCCTTGTAGCTCACGAGCTTGAATGAAGTCTTCTTTTGATAGAACAGGAACCTCAGTAGGGAAAAGTGTAGTAATTTTATGGCCGGCACGCTCTGCCCATGGATAACCATCGCCTGTTGAGCCAGTTTGTGGAACAGCTTTCCCACCAACGGCAACGACTACTGCCTCGCTACGAATTTCTGTGCCATCTGTAAGGCGTACCCCGAGTATTTTTTCTTCATCCATTAGAAGCTTATTAACGGGTGTGTTTAAGCGCACTTCAATATGTAGCCTCTGAAGCTGACGAATAAGTGAATCTACAACATCTTGCGCTCGGTTAGATACAGGAAACATTCGTCCGTGATCCTCTTCTTTTAATGCCACACCAAGTCCCTCGAAAAATGCGATAATATCTTCGTTATTATAAACCGTGAATGGGCTGTAAAGAAAACGGCCATTTCCAGGTATGTGCTTGACTATTTCTTCAACGGGCAAACGATTAGTGACATTACAGCGACCACCGCCTGAAATGGCCAATTTTTTGCCGAGTTTTGTTCCTTTTTCTAGTAATAATACTTTCTTTTTACGTTCTCCAGCAGCGATAGCAGCCATTAAACCGGATGGGCCACCACCGATAACGATAACATCGTACATATATTTAAAAACTCACTTTCTTTTCAAATTAGGAATCTTTCCTATTATACATGAAGTCTATATAGAGAGGCTTCTTTCGCATTGAAAATACGACAAAAGTATTTTATAATTTCTTATCTTCTACTTTCACGCAGAGCTCGTCATCAAGTGTTGGGGGATGCCATTTGTTAAAACATATGCCATGCCATATTAGTTGATCTTCGTTACGACTGGGCGACTCCTTGGGGCTCATCGGACACCCCCAGGAAAGCGCCCAGCCGGAACGGAAATCAAACCCGCGTTTTAATGAGGAGCTTTCATGTGTGGATTTTGGATGGAAGATGTGAAATTGAAGTGTTTTTAAATGAGATAAAGTGCTCGTTGGTTGAACCAATAATCGGTGTGGAATAAATTCACTGATGAAAGTTTTACTTTATATGTATTGTCGGTATGAAATGAATGTCTTTTCATGCTATTATGGTAAAGGTTATGCACTAAATTATGAGGTGAAAAATAGAATGTGCGGATTTATAGGCTATATTAATGGAACAAATGTGATCGATCATCATCAAACGATCGAAAATATGATGAATACAATTATTCACCGTGGACCTGACAGCGGTGGGATTCACAGTGACGATAAAGTAACTTTAGGATTCCGTCGATTAAGTATTATCGACTTATCAGACGTGGCAAATCAGCCGTTATACAGTGCGGATGGTAACATCGTACTCGTATTTAATGGAGAGATTTTTAACTTCCAAGAGCTACGTGCTGATTTGATTGAAAAAGGTCATATCTTTAAAACACACTCTGACAGTGAAGTTATTATTTATGGTTATGTTGAATATGGTGTAGAATTTGTCAAAAAGCTACGCGGAATGTTCGCATTCTGTATTTGGGATAAAAAGAATGATTTACAATTCATCGCTCGTGATGGCTTCGGTATTAAGCCACTGTATTACACAGAAAACACAACAGATGGTACTTTTATTTTCGGTTCAGAAATTAAATCATTTTTACCACATCCATCATTTATTAAAGAGTTAAATAAAGATGCACTACGTCCTTATTTGACGTTCCAATATTCTTCAATGGACGAAACGTTCTTTAAAGGTGTGTACAAATTACAACCGGCACACTATATTCTTATTAAAAATGGACAAAAGAAAATTGTTCAGTATTGGGATAAAAAATTCCATGCGAAAGAAGCTCCAATCGAAAAGTATGTAGAAGACATTCGTACGACAGTTCGAGAATCTGTAGATGCGCATCAAATTAGTGATGTGAAGGTCGGTTCTTTCTTATCAGGTGGTATTGATTCAAGCTATATTACTTCATTATTACGCCCTGATAAATCCTTCTCTGTTGGTTTCTCTGACTACGAGGATATGTTCAATGAAACAAATTTAGCAAAAGAATTATCGGATACATTAGATATTCAAAATGAGCGTAAATATATTTCGGCAGATGAGTGTTTTGAAGCATTACCGAAAATTCAGTGGCATATGGACGAGCCACAATCGAACCCATCTTCTGTACCGCTATACTTCCTTTCTGAGTTAGCATCGAAGGATGTCACAGTAGTACTTTCAGGTGAAGGTGCGGATGAAATTTTTGGTGGCTATTCATGGTATCAAAACTCTGGCAAAATGCAAAAATATGAAAAAGTTCCATTTGGTATCCGTAAAGCGTTACGTGGCATAGCAGAGGCGTTGCCTAAAAATCAATATACGCACTTCCTTGTTAAAGGTGGTCAAACAGTAGAAGAGCGCTTCATCGGGGAAGCGGTAGTATGGGATGAAGAAGATGCATTAAATGTCTTGAAACCAGACTATAAAAATGGTCCATCTGTAAAATCGATTACAAAACGTATTTACGATGAAGTTCCAGGCGATGATGATGTTACTAAAATGCAGTATCTTGATTTAAATCTTTGGATGCCAGGCGATATTTTATTAAAAGCAGATAAAATGAGTATGGCCCATTCAATTGAATTACGTGTACCATTTTTAGATAAAGAAGTGATGGAATTAGCGAAAAACATTCCTTCGAAATATCGAGTAAATGATATTGATACGAAATATGTTCTTCGTCAAGCTGCGCATCAGGAATTACCTGAAGAATGGGCAAAACGTCCAAAGCTTGGTTTCCCAGTGCCAATCCGTCACTGGTTACGTGAAGAAAAGTATTATAAACTGGTAAAAGAAATGTTTACAACTGACTTTGCCAATGAATTCTTTGATACAAAACAATTAGTAGGCTATCTAGATGAGCACTATGAAGGAAAAGCAAATCGTGGGCGTTATATTTGGACAGCCTATGTGTTCTTAGTATGGTATAAACAATTTTTCGTAGATATGTAATAGAGAGGTAGCTTTAATCGGTGGGGGTTTTCGTAATCTCCACCGATTATTTTGAAACTTCTACTTTCCTTTGGGAGGACATAACTGCTATTTTTTTTTGATTGCTAGAACTTTTTAATGTATTTATGCGTCTGTTTACCTAGTAAATATGTTAAGATTACAGATGGTTTACTTATTTAATTTTCTAGGGTTGTTGTTTTCTGAATTTTGTTAATGTAGCTTTGTAGTTTTTACAGCGATAGTAAGCTTTTATATAGCGGCGTTTACAAGTTTTGAAACAAGTGCTTTGGTCGCAGAAAGATCTGCTCAAGAAGTAGCTTAAACCTTGAGTGCGTTGGAATTTTGCCTAGGCATAATTGATTGGCAAATAGTTTATAAGTTTTTCTAAGTGTTAAGATAATGAAAATATTGACTTTAAAATGAATGGATGGTTACAATGTCCAATTTAATGAAAGGTACAGCGATATTAACGATGGGGATGTTTTTATCGAAGGTGCTCGGATTAATTTATATTTTTCCTTTTTATGCGATTGTGGGTGAGGAGAATGTAGCCCTCTATCAATATGCATATATTCCCTACTCGATTATGCTAGCAATAGCCATCTCGGGTGCGCCAATTGCTGTATCCAAGTTTGTTTCTAAATACAATGCAATGGGTGATTATCAATCAGGCCGCAAGCTTATGAAATCAGGCATACTTATTATGATGTGTACTGGGTTAGCGGCGTTTATTGTTCTCTTTTTATTAGCTACACCAATAGCGGGTCTTGTTATTAAAAGTGATGAACAGGCATTTTCGGTAGAACAAATTGCCTCAGTTATTCGCTGGGTTAGCTTTGCGTTAATTGTTGTGCCATTTATGAGCCTTTGGCGTGGATTTTTCCAAGGCTATGACAAAATGGAGCCTACAGCAGTTTCTCAGCTAGTAGAGCAAATTGTTCGTATTGTAGTGTTATTAGGTGGTTCATTCTTAGTTGTAGTAGTTTTTAATGGGAAATCAGAAACGGCTGTTTCCTTTGCGGTGTTTGCTGCCTTTATTGGAGCAATTGGCGGGTTGCTAGTACTCTATTATTATTGGAAAAAATATCAACCTGAATTTGATTTATTGCGCAGTCAAAGTGTTACATCTACACAGCTACCAATGTCCAACATATATAAAGAAGTAATTACGTATTCGATTCCGATGGTGTTTGTAGGTGTTGCTAACCCGTTATTCCAATTAGTGGATATGCTTACGTTTAATGGAGCTATGGCATCTATAGGCTTAGCGGAAGTAACGGATAAGTATTTATCAATGATTAACTTTACAACACATAAGGTTGTCATTATTCCAGTAATGCTAGCTACAGGTTTTTCAATGGCGCTAGTACCGACGATTACAAAATATTTTACGCAAGGTGAATATTTATCGTTACGAAATGCAATGGATAAGACATATCAAATATTAATTTTCATTACATTACCAGCAGTAGTTGGAATTTCGTTGTTATCGAATGAAATATATTTTATGCTCTATTCTGAAAGCGAGATGGGGGCTATGATTTTAGCCCATTATGCACCTGTTGCTATTTTATTTGCATTATTCCAAGTGACTGCAGCACTTTTACAGGGTATTGATTTCCAGAAGTGGATTGTCCTCAGCTTATTATCGGGGATTTTAGTCAAACTAGCGATTAATATTCCGTTAATTCGTTTGATGGAGGCAGATGGTGCACTTCTTGCCACAGCTATTGGCTATAGTGTTTCAATTATCATTAATATACTTGTGCTACGACAAACATTGAACTACAGATCGGAAATGGTTATTCGTCGTGTCATGCTCATTTCTCTTTTGACAGCGATAATGGCGGTAAGTGTATTCATCGTTCATACGCTTTTAGAGTTATTAATGGGACCAGTAAGTGGTAAATTCTCAGCATTAGTTTATTCTATTATTTGTGCTGGAGTAGGTATAGCAGTATATGGCTTCTTGTCTTTACGCCTAGGCTTAGCACAAAAGCTTCTCGGTGAACGATTGACAAGAATAACGAACAAACTGGGATTTAAATAGGAGGTACTAATGCGATTAGATAAATTACTTTCTAATATGGGTTACGGGTCACGCAAGGAAGTTAAATTGCTTTTAAAGCAGAAAGCAGTGACAGTAGATGGCGCATATGCGAAGGATGCAGCATTACATGTTGATCCTGAAAAGCAGGAGGTTTCTGTATTTGGGGAGCGTGTGAACTATACAGAATTTGTATATTTTATGATGAATAAGCCTCCTGGCGTTATTTCTGCAACGGAGGATTTAAGAGATGAAACCGTCATCGATTTGTTAGAACCTTTACATCAGCATTTCCAGCCTTTCCCTGTTGGTCGCCTTGATAAAGATACAGAGGGATTATTGCTAATAACAAATGATGGTTCTTTAGCACATAATTTATTGTCTCCTAAAAAACATGTGCCGAAGGTTTATTATGCAGAAATAGAAGGAATTGTGACTGAGGAAGATTGTGAGAAATTTGCTCAAGGTGTTGAGCTAGATGATGGTTATGTAACCAAACCAGGAGAGCTCATCATATTAAAATCTGCTCAACAATCTGAAATTGAGTTAACGATCCAAGAAGGTAAGTTTCATCAGGTGAAGCGTATGTTTGAGGCTGTTGGAAAACGTGTAACCTATTTAAAGCGTCTATCAATGGGCAACTTAAAGCTAGACGACAGTTTGAATTTAGGTGAATATAGAGAATTAACGGCTGAAGAGCTAGGTTGCTTACAAAATAGGGATTAGAGAATACCTCGATGCTAACGACGATTAGTATCGGGGTATTTTTTATATACATACTTATACGAGTAACTGTATAATTAATGTAATCTATGTGAAAAGCTATTTAGTCTATGGTACTAAAAATCACTAAAAGTTTCGAAAAAATGATGTTGAAAATAAGTAGAGGACACGTTAATGAGAAACCTAAGAATTAAATTATTAATATCTCTAATTGCCTTTGCATTAATACTTGTTGCTGTAATTTTTTATTTCAACAGGCAAATACTTACAGTTGATATTGAAAAACAAGAAGTTATGAATAGAACATTAATAGAAAATCATATTCTGACAGATATGCAAACGGTAGATAATGCACATTACTATTTTGATAAAACTCTCTCTGAGAAAATGGAAGCGTTACTACGAAAACTAATTACATATTATGAAGGAAACCCTCATATAGCAAAGTGGGATTTGGAGAAAATAAAAAACGAGCATGGAATGGATGTGTACATTCTCGATCAATCAAATACTGTAATTTATACAACTTTTGAAAAAGATAAAGGTTTTAATTTTTCTCAATGCTGCACACGTTTTTCTGCTTTACTAGACGAACGTCGAATAAGCGGGGAATACTTTGTTGATGGTATAGATGTTTCAACAACTACTGGGGGATATCGAAAATTTGGTTATTTAGCAACACCAGACAAGAAATATTTATTTGAGGTCGGTATAGACTTACTTAAAGATCCTGTATTCCAAACTTTTAACTTCGAAAAGACTGCTGACTATTTAATTGATAAATATGCTGATTTATTAGAAGTACAAACGATAACTGCGGGAGGGGTTTTCTTTTCTGATTCTAAATCTCGTAAAACTGTAAATGATCAATCGAAAAGATTTCAAGAGCATTATAAGCTAGCCAAAGAAACGATGAAGCCAACGGAATATCAAAAGAAGTTTGAAAATGGTTATATCGAAAAGCATCGTTTTTTACCGTATGAAGCAGAAGCAGAAAAGGTTCGGGGAGAATCCTCGAAAAGAGTTGTATATGTAAAATACGGTAATTTCACAGAAATTAGAGCGCTTACAAAAAATACAAAGCAGTTTCGAATCCTACTGTTTATTGCCTTAGTAACTTCTTTCATCATGCTATTAGTCATTAATAAACTTCTTTCCAAAACGATTCATCTCGCAACATATGATCCATTAACAAATGTTTATAATCGTGCTACCTATATTAGAAAAATGGATAATTTATTAAGAAAAAGGAAGACGAATAAACCAGGTTTATTGTTGTTAGATTTAGATAATTTTAAACAAGTAAATGATCGATTTGGACATGTTGAAGGTGACAAGATTCTGATTGAAACAGCCAGAACTTTAAAACAAGAAGTGGGGAAAAATGGCTTTGTCGTTAGATTTGGTGGAGATGAATTCGCAATTGTTTTATATGATACGGAAGATGAATATATGGAAAAATTAGCGCATTCTATTTTGGAGAAAATTCATCACTTGAAGTTTGCGGATAATATTTCTGTTGATAAATGGTCTGTGCTTTCAGTCAGTTTGGGCGGTGCCATTTGCAGTCATCCAGATGAGTCAGAAAGAAGCTTATTTGATCGTGCAGATAAAGCATTATATCAATCGAAAAATGCCGGTAAAGACCAATACACCATTTATGAAGAAGTTACAGTTGAGGAAGAAAGTTAAAGCCACTTTGAAATTTTGAATGTAATTGTAAAAAACCAATCATTAGCTCGCTCCAATCCTATTAGTAAGTTCAAGCAAGTATATCAAATGCTTGAGATTCGCTGATAGACATGGAGCGATTTTTTTGTCTGAATGTTAACTCCTTAACAACCCGATTGGTGAAGACTAATAATCAGTCGAGGAAAGAACTCGCTGATTTAATTTATCCCTGTTGTGGCTTATGTTTTGATTTGTAAAATATACAACTGCATAAAACAAGAACAGCAATAACCGCAAACATTGCATTCATGTAATGTGTTAAAAGCCACCCGCCAATAATTGGTCCAATAAAGCCGCCTAAATTTTTAAATTGAGCTGCTCCTAAATAGACTCCCTTTTGAGTATCAGGGGCAATTTCATCAATCATGATGCTCATAGTCGGAAAGGCAAAAATTTCACCAATCGTGAATATAACCATAGCGATCATATATAGTGGATAGTTATTCGAGAAGCCGAATAATAAAAGGCCAAATGCGAAGAACAGAATTCCTACTAATAGAGTAGCCGAAGATGAAAAACGTTCTGAAAGTATACTAATCGGTAATTGAAGTAATAATACAACCGCTGCATTTAGTGAAATCAATACAGAATAGAGCTTGGCACCTTCTTCGATTTTAAGTTCAATGATTTGTGGCAGTGTTGAATCAAATTGAGAGTATCCAACATTTATTAAAATTGCCCCGAAAATAAAGCTTAGTAGTACACGATTCGTCAAAAGTATCGTGAAGGTTTGCAGTATTTTTGTAGGTGTTGGAGCTTTTGGTTGCTGCATTTCATAGTGATTTAAAACTAAAAATAAAAATACAGCATAAATAATATACATAATTCCTGTCAGCATAAATGGAATACTTGGGCTAGACAATTGAGAAATATAAACACCAATAACAGGACCGATGACAGCTGCTATGTTAATCGCTGTATAACGAAGCGAGAACAATCTTTTTCGTTTGTCTACAGGCGTAAAATCAATCATTAATGCTTGTGTTGAGGGTTCAAAGAAGGAGCGACATAAGCCATTTAAGGCATTCAATGCTACGAAGAACCAAACTGTATGAGCTGTAGCAAAGCCAAAGAACACAATGCTCCAAACAACAATAGTAAGTAAAATGATGCTTTTCCTGCCAAACCGGTCAGTTAGATAACCACCAAAGAATCCTCCTACAGTGGAGATTAACGGTGCAATACCAATCGTCAAACCTATTTGTAAAGGGGATGCTTCAATTTCATTATGTAAGTAGATGGCTAAAAAGGGCATTGCCATAAAACTTGCTATGCGTGTAAAAATAGTTCCACCTAAAATGATCCAAACTAGAGGATGAAACAGTTTAGAAAGCTTCATAAAAATCCTCCTTCCAAAATGTAGAATGTTTCGATTTTAACGGATTGTTAAGCGATTGTAAATAGTCAGAAAAAACATTTTAATATACCGCCAAGGAAGCAAATGTTGTAAAAATAAATGAATTCTTAGCGGATATAGGGCTTTGTATAAATAAGGTTCATCACCATAATGTGTGTTGATTTCCGACTAGGCGCTTTGTAGCTGCCGCTACGCTTTCGCACAGTTAAAACATTTGTAGCTGCCGCTTTGCTTTCGCTACAGAAAACATTTGTTGTTGCTGCCGCTACGTTTTCGCACAGAGCATAGCTTCCTGAAGGCGTCCGATGAGCCGCTCAAGCCAACCGATGTCATCCTCAACTTTAATGATGAGCTAATGAATATTTATCGTTAGAGGGAAATTTCACTAAAAGTAATCGCGATTTTTTTGGAGTATTTACTTGGTAGCTTGATAAATTGTGGGGAATAAAAAAGTAGGAAACAAAAAAAGAATGACCACGACGAAAGGTCATTCTTTTCCAATACAAAATGTTTTACGTGTTACACGTAAAAACTAAGACGTCAATTTTACTTTTTTCTTCGTCGTTGTCCATTTGCCTCGACTTGGACTCATCACCAAATCGTTAAAGGCTAACACGTTCAAATCTCTTTGAACGGTGCGAGGAGTGATACTAAACTCTTCGACTAAATCCTGTGTAGACACGGTTCCTTTGTCTAAAATAAACATGTACACATCTTTAATACGATTAAGCATTCGATCAGTAGTTGGTTTCATAAATGAACCACTCCTTCATCTTAATTCTCTTGGCAAAGACTAGCGGACGACAATATGTGCGGAGTGCACTTAGGCTAATAAGTAGCTGCCTTAGACATCCCCTTTTCTAATTTTATATTCAGAAAAATAGTTCTGATAAGTTTATTATATAGAAAAACAAGTCAGTTTTCTAGTGAATGCAAGAGGAATTTACAAATCAGACATAAAATTTTCACTGTATTTTGTGGGAATACGTGAAAAACGTGCTATATGTGGTAGTGATTGAAGTAAGTTTTTGAAAACTTGCCAGAAAGATGATTGTAAATTATGTTGTAAAGAGTAGAATAATGTTATTACTTTAGAGGAGGTACATCATATGGATTGGTTACAAGCTGCAAAGGAAAGACAAGATGAATTGATACAAGATTTACAGGAGCTTGTGCAAATTAATAGTGTTCTCGATGAGAATACGATCACTACTGAAGTACCTTTTGGTGTTGGTCCATTAAAGGCTCTTGAATGGTTATTAACAAAGGGCGAAGCTGAAGGATTACAAACTAAAAATATTGATAATTATGCTGGTCATATACAGATGGGCGAAGGTGAGGATTTATTAGGTATTTTATGTCATGTTGACGTGGTACCAGTTGGTGATGAAACAGATTGGACATATCCACCCTTTAGTGGCACTGTAGCAGATGGAAAGCTATTTGCTCGTGGTGCAATAGATGATAAAGGCCCAACAATTGCAGCATGGATGGCCATGAAACTTGTCAAGGATGCAGGTATTGAGCTTAATAAAAGAGTTCGTATGATAATCGGTACGGATGAAGAAACTGGCTTCCGCTGTGTCGACCACTATTTTAAACATGAGGAAATGCCGACGATTGGCTTTGCACCAGATGCGGATTTCCCGCTCATCAATGCTGAAAAAGGCATTGCAGAGCTAGTGTTCTCTCAAAATAGAACAGGCGATGCTTCGAAAGAACAGCTATTACTATTTAATGCTGGAAAGCGACCAAATATGGTACCAGATTTTGCAAAAGCAACAGTTCAATTTGTTTCCGAACAATTCGAACAGAATTTTCACACATTTTTAAGCAAAAATCAGCTAGAAGGCTCTTTATTAATTGAGGGTTCTCACTATATAATAACTATCAAAGGTAAAGCAGCCCACGCAATGGAGCCGGAAAAAGGTGTCAATGCAGCTGTTTATCTTTCAGCATTTTTACAACAAGAGTTGACGACAGAGGCAAGTAAGCAATTTGTCGACTTTACCGCAGATGTTTTTTATCAAGACCATTATGGCAACAAGCTTGATTTACAATTCGAGGATGAAATGTCTGGTAAAACTACATTAAATCCCGGAATTGTAACTTACGATGTAGCTAAAGGTGGTAGCTTGGTCATTAGCATGCGCTATTCTGTCACATATCCGTTTGATGAAAAAATCACGGAAGCACAACGTTTAGCTGTGGCAAAAGGATTTTCATTGGATATTCAAGATGACTCTAAACCTCATTATGTAAGCGAGGATGATGCATTTATCCAAACTTTAGCAAATATCTATAGACGTCAAACAGGAGATTATGAAACGCCTTTACTGTCTACTGGTGGTGGGACGTATGCGCGTGTCATGAAAAAAGGGGTAGCATTTGGCATGTTATTCCCAGGTGAACCTGACGTAGCGCATCGTGCGAATGAGTTTGTCGTCATTGAAAATCTTATAAAAGCAACAGCTATTTATGCTGAAGCAATTGTTGAACTTGCAGGAAATAAATAAATTAGATATGAAAAGGATGAACGAAACATGGCATATTCATTATGGAATGATCAAATCGTTGAAGAAGGATCTATTACAGTATCTCCAGAAGACAGAGGTTACCAATTTGGTGACGGCATTTATGAAGTAATAAAAGTATATAACGGAAATATGTTCACAGCACAAGAACACATTGATCGTTTCTATGCGAGTGCCGAAAAAATTCGTCTTGTCATTCCTTATACTAAAGACGTATTACACAAATTATTACATGAACTTATTGAAAAAAATAATTTAGAAACAGGCCATGTTTACTTCCAAATCACACGTGGTACAACATCTCGCAATCATATTTTCCCAGATGCAAGTGTTCCAGCTGTATTAACAGGGAATGTTAAAGCAGGAGAGCGTTCATATGAAAACTTTGAAAAAGGTGTTAAAGCTACCTTCGTAGAGGATATTCGCTGGTTACGTTGTGATATTAAATCATTAAACTTATTAGGTGCTGTAATGGCAAAACAGGAAGCATCTGAAAAAGGTTGCTATGAAGCTATTTTACATCGCGGTGACATCGTAACAGAATGTTCATCAGCAAATGTTTACGGCATTAAAGATGGTAAGCTATATACACACCCTGCAAATAACTTCATTTTAAACGGTATTACACGCCAAGTTATTTTAAAATGTGCTGAGGAAATTAATTTACCTGTTATTGAAGAACCAATGACAAAGGCTGATTTATTAACAATGAGTGAGATTATTGTGTCATCTGTATCTTCTGAAGTAACACCTGTTATCGATGTTGATGGTAACAAAATTGGTGCTGGAGTTCCAGGTGAATGGACTCGTAAATTACAACAAGCATTCGAGGCGAAATTACCACTTTCTATTTAATGGATAAGTGAATCTTGTAAGAGAGCTACCCTAAACTTTAGGTAGCTCTCTTTTTCTATAGAACAAATTATGGATGTTTTCTCCTGGAACGTCATGTAAAATAAAAACGATGACTACAGTTGTAGAATGATTGCCATCGGGATTTAATTTCAATGAGCAAATGTCGATGTAATGTATGCAATTGTCTATTTCTCTTCATTTAGCAATGTTTGCGACAACGCAATTACGTCAAGGCGAAATTGTTATTGCAATTGATTTGCTTTCTAAGCAAGAGTGGAGAAATTAGCAAATTAGATATAGGGCGAGTAGGATTGGAGTGACCAAAACACATGGCACAATTGGTGAAATTACAAGATTATATTTCACGCTATCAAATTGATTTAGCAAGATATCCAACACAATTTGTACGCTTAAAGCAAAGTCAGTGGGAGCGTGTTAAGCGACAGTGGGAGTTAGGAGAAGAAATTAGCGAGTGGCAACATAACGACGGCGATTCAGAAAATGATTCTTTTGAGGAAAAAGAAAGATTCTCTTTATTCAAAAAAATTTTTGCTGGTCGTCAGAGGGAAGAAATTGAGGATATTGAAGAGGTCGAAATAACGAATGAACTAGTGAGTGATGAAGATAGCATACCAGAAGAAGAAACGACTTTAACATTTGAACCAAAAATTGTTTACGCACCACAATCTATTCATGAATTAAAACGAATGTTTATCGATCAATTTTTCCATTTCCAAATGAAATGGGCAAGTTCAACACTACGTGAAAAGTCGTATGTGGATCCTCGTTTTATGCGTGATCCCTTGTTGCGAAATTTGTTACAAAAATTACCTGATAACTATTTGCTTTTTTATTATCCTATTTTACAAATTAGAAAAGCACCTATAGAGCTTGATGTCGTGCTAATGTCACCGACAGAATGTATTTGTATAACAGTACTAGAAGCTGAAAATCAAGCAGTTTATGTAGGAGGCAGTGAGCGATTCTGGATAAAGAAAGTAGGGACGAAGGATTCAAAAGTACTTAATCCAATGATAAGTTTAAATCGTATGGAGTCCGTATTAACTCAATTATTTAAGCAGGATAATATCAATATGCCGATTCGCAAGGTTATTTTATCACAGAATGGCTATTTCGATTATCCAGGCTCGCCTTACGGAATTCAATTTGTTGATCGTCGAAATTATGGAGAATGGATGGAGCATTTAAGGAAAGTTTCCTCTCCTATGAAGCATATGCAAATTCGTGCTTCTCAAACGATTTTAAGCAATGTACAAACAACTTCCTTTAATCGAGATATTTGGCAGCAATCTTCTCAACCAGCTGGGGATTAGTTAATGCAAGTATTATTTATTGTGAATGAAGCAGCAGGGCACGGGAAAGGTAAAAAAGTTTGGCATCGTCTTCAACAGCATTTAACAATTAACTATGACGTCGCCTTTACAGAATATGAGGGACATGGGCAGGAGCTTGCAAAAAATTGGGCGCAAGATGCTCAAACAAAAAAATTAATTGTTATTGTTGGCGGTGACGGCACAATACATGAGGTTATTAGTGGCGTTGTACATAATAAATTAATAGTTATTGGTGTAGTTCGTGCTGGTTCTGGTAATGATTTTGCACGATACTTTTCTACATTTCAAGATGCCTATCAAATTGAAAGCTATATACAAAATGAAATGGTTCACCTCCCAATGGATGTTGGTGCCATTCAGCTTGGAGATCATCAGCACGAGATATTTGTCAATAATGCGGGTGTGGGCTTTGACGCATTTGTCACTAAACGTATTAATACATCCCGTTTGAAGCTTTACCTCAATAAAATAGGGCTCGGTAAGCTATCCTATGCTGTGGCTGTTGTAAGGGGACTTTTTAGTTTTAGACGCTTTGATGTAAAGATACAAGCGGACAATCAAGAATGGCACTTTCAACAGGCATGGTTTGTTACGATGTGCAATCAACCTTATTTCGGAGGAGGAATGAAAATTTCACCTACTTCTAAACCTGATGATGGTCATATCGAAATAACAATCGTTCACGGTATTTCCCGACTTAAATTGTTACTAGTATTTGTCACAGTGTTTTTTGAAAAACATACAAAATTTAAAGAGATTACTTTTTTGCAAGGCCATCAATTTAATATTTTCGTGCACGGAAATGATGTTGATTGTCATACTGATGGTAACTATATTGGAGAAATAAGAGAGGGAACGAGGATTCATAGTACAGTGCAACGCGATGCTTGGCAGGTACTATCGGAGAAACATTGATATAATCGGTTTCTAACTAAAAGTTGGGGATGACAATTGTTAAACTATGCTATGCATAAAAGTTGATCTTCGTTACGACTGGGCGACTCCTTGGGGATCAGCGATATAGAGGAACGAAGGCTAAAAGCATCACGTCCTGTGATAACGCCTTCGTGACCAACAACAAAGCGCCCAGTCGGAACGGAAATCAACCCCACGTTATAGTGATGAGACTGAAAAATACCATTTCGCAATAATTTCATGCGAATTTTATAGTAATACGTTATACTATAAAAAATTAATAATTTCATGAAAAAGAAATGAGGAAGAAAATTGAGATTAAGAAATAAGCCTTGGGCGGAGGAAATGATTACGGATCATCCAGAGGTGATTGTTCCAAATCCTGAAGACTTTAAAGGAAATTGGCAGGCTGTTTTCGGAAATGACAACCCACTACATATTGAAGTAGGTACTGGGAAAGGACAATTTGTCACAGGTATGGCCTTACAAAATCCAGATATAAATTATATTGGCATTGAGCTTTATGATAGTGTAATTGTTTGTGCATTGGAAAAAATTTTAGAGGCTAAATCTCCAGCGAATTTACGACTATTAAAAGTAAATGGCGCAGATTTAAATAAATATTTTGAAAAAAATGATGTGGATCGTGTGTATCTGAATTTCTCAGATCCTTGGCCAAAAACGCGCCATGCTAAGCGACGTTTAACGCACGAGGGTTTTTTGAAATTATATGAGTCGATTTTAGTGGATAATGGGGAAATCCATTTTAAAACGGACAACCGTGGTTTGTTTGAGTATTCATTAATGAGTATATCTGAATATGGTATGTTACTAAAGTATGTATCACTCGACCTACATGCGAATATGCCCGAGGGTAATGTTATGACTGAATATGAGGAGAAATTCTCTGCTAAAGGACAACCAATTTATCGTCTAGAATCGCAATTCTTAACTAACTAGGGGGAGAATGGATGGATCAGTTAAAGTTTCACAATATGTCATTATCATGGCTAAACGGGGGTGTCACTTGCCTTGATGGCGGTGCTATGTTTGGAGTTGTGCCAAAGCCACTTTGGGCACGCAAATATCCAGTCAACGAAAAAAATCAAATCGAGTTACCAACTGAGCCAATATTAATTCAATATGAAGGCAAAAATTATATTGTTGATACAGGCGTTGGTTTTAACAAATTAAATGAAAAGCAGCTACGTAACTTTGGGGTAACTGAGGAGTCAACATTAGCGGCTAGCTTACAGGAGCTAGGATTAACAACTGCTGATATTGATGTAGTATTAATGACGCATTTACATTTTGACCATGCTGGAGGTTTAACGCAATGGGAAGATGATGTACTTGTGCCAACATTCCCGAATGCAAAAATCTTTGTAACGAAAATTGAGTGGGATGAAATGCGTGAGCCAAATATCCGCTCGAAAAATACGTATTGGAAAGAAAACTGGGAGCCAGTTCAGCACTTAATCGAAACGTATGAAGGTACGTTAGAGGTAGCTCCGGGTATTGAAATGATTCATACGGGTGGACATAGTGATGGACATGCCATTATAAAATTGACTCAAAATGGCGAAGTATTATTGCATATGGCAGATATTATGCCAACACATGCACATCAAAATCCATTATGGGTTTTAGCGTATGATGATTATCCAATGGCGAGTGTCTTTGCGAAGGAACGTATAATGAAAGAAGCGTTGGCGAATGGCTACGGCTTTATCTTCTACCATGACGCGTATTACCGCATGATTAAATGGGATGAAACAGGTAAAGAAGTTGTAGATAAATTAGAACGCAGCAGACAAGCTGTTATTACATTCTAAATAAAAAACGTGTGAACCTTTTATGTTCGCACGTTTTTTATTGCGTTGAAAGTATCAATAAAATTAAGGAATTAAATAAAGTATTGCTCATTTGCAAAATTAGGTTTGATTTCCGTTCCGACTGGGCGCTTTGTAGCTGCCGCTTCGCTTGCATTCCTCTATATCGCTAATCCTCAAGGATTCGCCCAGTCGTAACGAAGATCAAACGCTTCACATAGTATGTCTCTCTGGTATGCCACTCTAATTTATAGTGATAAAACTGAACTTCAGCATTTGTTTTATATGCAAACGTATGCCATGCATATAAATTATTGAAGTTAAACTGTCGGAACGGAAATCAACTTTACGTTATGGTGATGAGCCTAATTGTCTATACTCCATCTTTTTGACACTTTTTTCGTGAACATTTTGGAAAATATGATACACTAAAAACTATACTAAAACACAAAAGAGAGTTGAAAATACATGGCAACGGAGCAACCATTTTTACCAGTATTATTAGGATCAGATATGAATGCATATGGTATGGCACGTGCATTTTATGAGGCATATGGAATTAAACCACTTGTATTAGGACGTTCACATTTAACGGCAACGCAAGACAGCCATATCATAAATTTCCAAGAAATTGATCGCTTAAATGAACAGGATGTATTTGCACCTGCACTTGCAAAGGTCGCAAAAAAATATTCTGATAAAAAACTATTGTTGTTAGCATGTGGAGATGATTATGCAAAGCTTATTATCAAAAATAAGCCAGCATTGCAGGAGCATTTTACAGTACCATATATTGACGAATCATTAATGGATGAAATTTTATTAAAAGAAAATTTCTATAAAATGTGTGATAAGTACGATTTTAAGTATCCAGGTACGACGACTGTGACAGCTGACAATTACGAAAACTTTACACCACCTTTTGAATATCCAATTATTTTAAAGGCATCGAACTCGGTGGATTACTGGGCATGTTCATTCCCGGGTAAGAAAAAAGTGTTTGTTGCACATGATGAAGCTGAAAAAACAGCTATCTTAAAAGCAATCTATAGCTCAACTTATCAGGATACAATGATTATTCAAGAATTCATCCCAGGTGACGATTCTTATATGCGTGTATTAAATGCATATGTAGGGAAAGACGGCAAAGTGAAGCTAATGTGTCTAGGAAATCCAATCTTAGAAGAGCATTCACCTGAAGGAATTGGTAGTTATGCAGCAATCGTTACAACATACGATAAAGAATTAATGGATCAAGTACGATTCTTCCTAGAAGATATCGGTTATACTGGCTTTGCTAACTTCGATATGAAATACGATATGCGGGACAAACAGTATAAGCTGTTTGAAATCAATTTGCGTAATGGTCGCTCAAGCTACTATGTTACAGCAAGTGGTCATAATTTAATGAAATATGTAGCTGATGACCATATGTTAAATATTGAGCAGGAAGTAACTTATGTTCAGGATAAGCATTTATGGATGATTATTCCTAAAGGTGTATTATTTAAATATGCATCTAATGAAAAGCTTAAACTAGAAGCTAAAAAATTAATTCGTGAAGGGAAATATACAAACTCCCTTTACTATAATCAAGATATGAATGCGAAACGTTGGGTGAAGCTAACGTTAAATAATTTAAATTATTACCGAAAGTATAAAAAGTACTTTAACAATAAAGGTTTGACTGAATAAAACAAAGAAGCCATCTCAATTAAATGAGATGGCTTTTTCGTAGAGTCGGAAAACTAAATTCCTTAATAAATGAGGGGGATTTCTGTTCCAGGCTACTCGCTTTGTTGTTGCTGTCGCTACGCTTTCGCACAGAGCAAAGCTTCCTGTGGGCGAGTGTCGAGCCGCTTCCTCCGCTAAAGGAACGAAGGCTAAATGCGTCATGTCCTGTGACAAGGCCTTCGTGACCAACATCGTGCTACTGCCGCTACGTTAGCACTACGCTTTCGCGCAAAAAACTTCGAGACCTTGCAGCGAGGCGAAGCGGCTCAATGGACGCCCCAAGGAAAGCGCTCAGCCAGAACGAAAATCAACCCCTCATATTGCAGAAGGGCCACACTTTAATATGACCTTAATTTGATTGATATAATAGTTTTTCAACAACATGAAAGAAGCCCTCTCAAAAACTGAGATGGCTTCTTTTTAGGATTCTATAATATTTGTTCGAGTAATACTGTGTAAGATTATACTTCTTGTAGCTCTACTACAACACCTGAGCGAGCGTCAGCAGCAAATTCAAATGTTTGCATTTCACCCTCGTGTAAACGAGAAATACCTCCACGGTATACAGGAATTGTCATAATGCCGTTTGAGAAATTGTCTGTTTTCATAAAAATCCAAGAACCGTCAATCGGTGAATCTTTTTTAAATTCCTTTTTTATGTTTTCGAGTACTTGTCCTGCAGGTACATACGGAGAAACCTTTTCACTTGCTTCTTTAACAATGACTGCGGCAGCAAGGCCAGTAGCAACACCAATTAAAAAATCACGTAATTTCATGCTCTTTTCCTCCTTTTTCTATAGGTTCATTTTAACATAGCATACAGAGTGAATGCACGTTCACACGTTAGCACTTTTTTATGAAATGTATCATATTTGGAATTTGACGTTCAGTTTCACCTTGGCATAATTGTTGCTGTCGCTTCGCTTTCGCACAGAAAATATTTGTTGCTGTCGCTTCGCTTTCGCACAGAAAATATTTGTTGCTGTCGCTTCGCTTTCGCTACAAATAAATACTTCGGCGAATTTGGGATACACTGTGAAGAAAAACTACATGCGCACTTTTTCGCTACTCATTGGAAAATGGGAGTCTTCCGTTGAATATAGATAAATATGTTACAATGGACAAGGAAGAATATTCTACTTCGTGGGGGGAGAGTCAACATGAATGAAGAAACATTACAATTATTTAAAACATTAACAGAATTACCAGGTGCGCCGGGTAATGAACATGCGGTACGTGCATTCATGCGTTCTGAGTTGGAAAAGTACTCGGATGAGATCGTTCAAGATAATTTAGGGGGTATTTTCGGTGTAAAGCATAGTGAAATTGCTGACGCACCAAAAGTGTTGGTTGCTGGTCATATGGATGAAGTGGCATTCATGGTTACTTCTATTACCGATAACGGGATGATCCGCTTTCAAACATTAGGTGGTTGGTGGAACCAGGTAATGCTAGCGCAACGCGTTGAGGTATTTACTAAAAATGGCGCGATTCCAGGTGTGATTTCATCAATACCACCACATTTATTAACAGATACTGAACGTTCTAAACCGATGGATATTAAAAATATGCTTATAGATGTTGGTGCAGACAATAAAGAAGATGCTATTGCACTTGGCGTTCGTCCATGTCAATCAATTATCCCTGTCTGCCCATTTACACCGATGGCTAATCCGAAAAAAATTATGGCCAAAGCTTGGGATAACCGCTATGGCTGTGGACTGGCAATTGAATTGATGAAAGAAGTTAAGGATGAAAAGCTAGCTTCACATTTATATTCAGGTGCGAATGTGATGGAAGAAGTTGGTTTGCGCGGTGCGCAAGTGTCTGCAAATATGATTAAACCAGATTTGTTTTTTGCTCTAGATGCTTCACCTGCAAATGATATGTCAGGTGAAAAAAATCAATTTGGTCAGCTTGGAAAAGGGACATTATTACGTATTCTTGACCGTACGATGGTTACTCATAAAGGCATGCGTGAGTTCATCTTAGATACTGCTGAAACGAATCATATTCCTTATCAATATTTTGTATCACAAGGGGGTACGGATGCAGGACGTGTGCACACAGCGAATGACGGTGTTCCTAGTGCAGTAATTGGAATTTGCTCACGCTATATTCATACGTCTGCGTCGATTATTCATATTGATGACTATGCAGCTGCAAAAGCTTTAATTGTAGAACTAGTGAAAAATGCAGATCGTTCGACATTAGCAACGATTCGCGCTAATGTGTAAAATAAGACATCCGTTGAAATAAGTTAAAAGATTCCTTTAGGGGCATCTTTTTCTATGCAAAGAAAGAGGGATTAGAAAATGAACATAGCTATTGGTACAACAAACAAAGCAAAAACAGAGGCTGTTGAAGTTATAGCTAGAAAGTATTTTGATAAACCAATTTTCACCTGCGTTAAGGCTGCATCACAAGTGTCTGATCAACCGATGACTCATGAAGAAACACGCATAGGCGCAATAAACCGTTCGAAAAACGCAATTGATGAGACGGGTGCCCAACTATCGTTTGGATTAGAGGGTGGAGTGACTGAAATTGATGGTGTGATGTATGTTTGCAACTGGGGAGCTCTTACAGTATCAAATGGCACAACTTATACAGCTTCGGGTGCACAAATTATATTACCAGAAGAAATTGCCCAGGAAATAAGAGCAGGGAAGGAACTTGGACCTGTAATGGAGCAATATACACAACGTAGGGATATCCGGCAAGGTGCGGGAGCTGTAGGTATTTTTACACAAGGATTAGTAAGTCGTCAGATGATGTTCGAACATATAGTTTCACTTCTTGTTGGTCAATATTTATTCTCATTAGCGCATGAGTAGTGATTGTTAATTAGTAAAAATGGAATAGTGAAGTTGCATAATTGATAAAGCTTTTTTAAAATAGAAAAAGGTTAGCAATGAAAGGAAGAAGAACATGTCTTTTACATCGGTGAGAGTTGTTGGCTTACTACTTTTACTTTTGGGGCTTACTGGTTGTAATCAATCGGTTGATGAACAAATTCAAGATGGACTTCAAAATACGAAGACCGTTTTTGCAGAACAACCAGAGGAGCAAACAGATCGTATTGGGGATGTAGAATTATACTTACCTTCAAACTTTAAAGTTGACGACAGTTCAGATGCATATAATATATTAGTAACGAAAGGAAAAGAGAGTTATATTCTTTTCATTAATGATCGTGAAGATGCAGATAGTAAACTATATTACAATCTATTAAAAGCTGATAGTTCAAAAAACATAATCGAAGAAAATACTTATGAAAAGAATGGTATTTTCGGCTTTGCTGCTGTTTTAAAAACTGATAATGAGAACGAATTTGAGCTTATTGTTAGTAATGGTGGTGTAAAAATGACGACCATTTCTCACGCGAAACATATTAAAGATAATCTACACGAGATGACGAAAATCGTTCATTCGGTTAAGATTAAATAATTGGATAGTTTTGAACAGAGCGGTTCACAAACATGTGAGCCGTTTTCTCTTCATTTGGTATATTTTAAGCTACAATAAAGGAACTCAGTTTATAAACGTCACATCCAGTGACATTATCTGCGCAACAGTGCTGAACCTAAATTGATTTTGAAGAAAGGATGTGAGCTAGGTGAAACAAATTAAATCAGAACAACTTGTGTCCCTATTAAAACAACAATTGAATGAGGAAAAGTTTGATTTTGAATTTGACAAAAAGCACGATAAATTACGTCTAAACCATAAAAAAATCGGTAAAGGGATGGAGCTTTCCCTGCCAGGCATTTTAGCCAAATATAATGACAAGCAAGAGGCTGCAATCGATGAAGTCGTTTATACAATCGAGCAAACCTTTAATGCGATGGAGCAAGAGATGGAACAAGGATTCCAAACGACTACAAAAATTTATCCAGTTATTCGTGCGACATCCTACCCTCAAGCTTCAAAGGAGGGGCATGCATTCATCAAAACTGAACATACAGCTGAAACACGTATTTTTTATGCACTTGATTTAGGAAAAACTTATCGTTTTATTGATGAATCCATGTTAGAGGTACTACAATTAACAGTAGAGCAAGTTCGTGAAATGGCACGATTCTCTGTAAAGCAACTACCAACAGTTTATAAGAAAGATGAAGTTGCAGGGAATGTTTTCTATTTTGTTAATGCTAATGATGGCTATGATGCAAGTCGCATTTTAAATGAAAGCTTTTTGAATGAAATGCAGACTAAAATTGAGGGTGACATGACGCTATCTGTGCCACATCAGGATGTATTAATAGTAGGTGATATTCGTAATGAAACAGGGTATGATGTATTAGCACAGATGACAATGCATTTCTTTGCTGTCGGTACTGTACCGATTACGTCATTATCTTTTATTTATGAAGATGGGGAACTTGAACCAATCTTTATATTAGCAAAAAACAGAATTAAAAAGGAGCAAGAAAAACAATGAATGTATTTTACAACAAAGAGCATGTAGGCGATGTATTGCTAGTACAATTAGCGACAGAATCAATCGTTAAAACAGTGGTAGAGCGTGCGGGTGATATCGCTATTTTAAAGGAAGCACAAACAGGAGAAATTAAAGCATTTAATTTATTTAATGCTAGTAACTATATACAAACTGAAGCACAAGGTTTAGTTGAAGTTACTCCAGAATTAGCTGCACAGCTAGAGGCAGCTATCACAAAAAACGGAGCTGAACTCAGCTTAGATGTAGATTTTTCTCCAAAATTTGTTGTGGGCTATGTAGAAACAAAGGACAAGCATCCGAATGCTGATAAACTAAGCATTTGTGCTGTAAACGTAGGTGACGAAACATTACAAATCGTATGTGGCGCACCAAATGTGGAGGCGGGCCAAAAGGTTGTCGTAGCGAAAATCGGTGCAGTTATGCCTTCTGGAATGCTTATAAAAGAAGGTAATTTACGAGGTGTTGAATCATACGGTATGCTATGTTCAGCACGCGAATTAGCAATACCAAATGCACCTTCTGAAAAAGGGATTTTAGTATTGCCAGAAGATGCGATAACTGGTAGTGCGTTCGAAGCGCCAACTAAATAAAGTCTTGGGAAACACGGTTTAGCTTTGCGAAAGTAAGCGATAACCCAATTTACACCAATATCAAATTGATTATATGTACTTAAAATCGTTATGCTACTAATATGCTAGTAACATAACGATTTTTTTGTCTAGAATGAGCCTCTAAATACAAGTTTCTATTACATTTTTATGGTATGCTTTTTGTTATAGACATTTAACTTCTTTCAGCAAAATGTTTTCTGTAGCGACAGGTACAGAAGTCTCCTATCTCTATAGGTGGTAGATGAAAGCAGATTTAGGCTACTTTTCAGCTGGTGTCCAAATATCTGCTGAAGCAGAGGAACCCAGCCTAAGAACGCCGCGTCCTGTGGTAATGACTGACTGACCAACATCGTGTTGGCCCAAAGCCTCCGGCGGATGTCACTGAATCGGAAAGGTGCTCACATAGGATGTTAGCCTAAAACCATCGCATCCATGCGATATCGGCTAACTGACCTGCATCGGTAAAAACGTCACGTCCTGTGGCATTTCTGAAATGACCGACATCGTGTCGGCCCTCGTGCAGTCCCTAAGACAAAGCCGATTCCGGACGCAATTAATGCTGAGTCATAATTGATTTAGTTAATGCTATAAATGAAGTGTAAGAGAAATGAGTGAAACAATGTGAATTGGTTAAAAAAACAAATGGATAAATTTTTAAATAAAGATGACAATGATTACGAATATGAAGAGTTTTATGAAGACTATGAAGAAGAACAATCTGAGCAACAAAACTCATTTAAAGAAACAACAGCAGCAAAGCAAAAAACTTTTCGTTTTCCGTTAATTGATGATGATGAATTTTCAACTCCACCATCATCAAAAGAAGCATTCAATCAAATGGACGATGTATTCTCTGGACAAATTGAAGATTTATCGCTACCGAGGCATTTAAATAATCATATTGTGGATTCAAGTGTGTATGATATTGAGATTTCAGGTATTCGAGAACTATTAGCAAATCGAACGAAAAGAACAGGTAGAACGACGATTACGCGAAGTCAGCCTGAACCAGAGAATCGTTCGAGGGCAAGTCTTGTTTTTCGAGATGCACAGAATGAATTACCTACATCGCCTAAGGAAACGAAGTATCCATTAGAAAAAACAGATGAAAGTGATTTACCCGCTAATCGCAAACGTTTTGTACCAACTGATGTTCCTTCACCAGTCTATGGTTTTACTAAGCCGAGCCCAATTGAGCAACTATTAGAGAAACGGAAGGAAGAGCACGACAAAAAAGAGTTAGAAATACCTACAGCAACTAAGTCTATAAAAGAAGCGACAACAAATGAGGCCATTGAAAATATACTAGAAGAAAAAGAGCCTATTAGCGCAGAGCAAAAAGATGGACTTGAACAGTTCCCTGAAACAATTGAAGCACTTACGAAGCAACCGATTACTTTTGATGATAAATTATCAGACGAAACCAATCATCCTAAAGATAAAACGACGGTGGAATTACCTGTACCGCTAACAACTTCTTTTGCCGTAGAATTTGAAGAACAAGTGAAAGAAGCTGTTCAGCATGAGCTGAATATTGAACAACTTCCGGTTGATCAATCAGAAATTCATGTGAAAGAAGTAGTTGTAGAACAAGTACAAATCGAAAATTCTACCATCCACATTGGTGAAGTTACTGTAGTCCAGCCATCCATGAATGAAGATAATGAGCAAGATATATTGCAAGAACAATCTGTAGAAGAGCAACCGGTAGAAAAGAAAGAAAAAAGTGGTGGCGTTCCATTCAATGTTTTAATGCTAAAAACAGATAAAGAGAAATGGAGAATTCGACAGCAATTAAAAAATACGAAGCCGACCCCTACAATTGTTGAAAATTATCAAGAGGAACAGGAGTCTTCTTCTGAGCCGTTTCATTTAGAGAAAGAACATCAATCTAATAAAGATCAGATTCAACAATCTATACATTTAGAAATTAGTGAGCTAAAGATGGATGATACAACAGCACCACAATCGTCGGAGGAAGACAAGGTTTCTATTCCAAATACTGCTCCATTCAATGCTACAACAGAGAGTGTGTCAGTCATTTCAATGGCACCAGTAACATCAATGTCGAACGTTTCGACATTAGAAAAGACTGTGATTGATGTTGGGAGCTCCGACGAAATTTCAGCGACTACTGAAAAGGAAGTAGAAGTACCCGAAAAGGAAGTGGAAGTAACTACTGAAGCGGAAATGGAAGCGACTGCCGAAAAGGAAGTGGAAGTAACTATTGAAACGGAAATGGGAGCGACTGCCGAAAAGGAAGTGGAAGTAACTACTGAAACGGAAATGGGAGCGACTGCTGAAAAGGAAGTGGAAGTAACTA
>NZ_JBYTDL010000006.1:0-131484 GCF_058791335.1 Lysinibacillus sp. EB271-A1-10B | reverse complement strand
AACTACTGAAACGGAAATGGGAGCGACTGCTGAAAAGGAAGTAGGGGTAACTACCGAAACGGAACTAGAATCAACTACTGAACAGGCGCTTACTACCGAAAATGTAGTGATTCCCGAGGAGAATGATATTGATCTAGAAGAGTATCCAGAACAACCTTCTAAATCAGCTGATACATTCGTGGAAAATCAAGTGATGGAAATGCCTCGAAAACCTGTGCATGTGTATCAAAAGCCAGATGATGAGTTTTTAGAGCCACCTGAGGAAAAAACACAGGATACGGAGTGGATGGAGCAACAGGGAGATACGCTGGTAGAAGCTTTGTCTTATTTCCAAGTCTCAGCTCAAATAGAATCCATTATGCAAGGACCTGCCGTGACGCAATTTGAAATAACAGTGAGTCATGGTACGAAGGTTAGTAAAATCCGTAATCTATCAGATGATTTGAAGCTTGCATTGGCAGCGAAAGATATCCGCATCCAAGCACCGATTCCTGGGAAGAGCTCAATTGGCATTGAGATTCCGAACCGTGTATCTCGCGCTGTTCGATTATCGGAAGTGACAAATAGTGCTTCTTTCCTTGAGTCAGATTCACCGTTAGAAGCAGCATTGGGTCTGGATTTAACAGGGAAGCCTGTAACCATTGATTTACGAAAAATGCCACATGGTTTAATAGCCGGAGCTACAGGTTCTGGTAAATCAGTTTGTATTAATTCAATTTTGGTTAGCTTATTATATAAAGCTGCACCACATGAATTAAAACTGATGCTAATCGATCCTAAAATGGTAGAATTAGCACCGTTTAATCATATTCCACATCTAGTTAGTCCAGTCATCACAGATGTTAAAGCGGCTACAGCTGCACTTAAATGGGCAGTAGAGGAAATGGAGCGTCGTTATCAGTTATTTGCTCATGCGGGTGCGCGTGATATTACACGTTATAATGCAATTGCGGATAAAAATAATGAACATAGTTTAAAATTACCGTATATTCTAATTGTCATTGATGAATTAGCAGATTTAATGATGATGTCTCCTGCAGATGTAGAGGAGGCAATTTGTCGTATTGCGCAAAAGGCACGTGCTTGTGGTATCCATTTAATTGTTGCAACTCAAAGACCTTCTGTTGACGTTATTACAGGGCTTATTAAATCAAATATTCCTACACGTATTGCATTCGCGGTATCTTCACAAATCGATTCGCGTACTATTTTAGATGGGCAAGGTGCAGAAAGATTACTTGGACGGGGCGATATGTTATATTTAGGCAATGGTATGTCTGCTCCAGTGCGTTTGCAGGGTACATTTGTGACAGATGATGAAATTGAAGCGATTATTGAGCATGTTCGTGAACAAGGAGAGCCGGATTATATATTCGATCAAGAGGAACTTTTAAAGAAGACGGAAGTTTCGGCTGAGCAAGATGATCTGTTTGAGGATGTATGTCGATTTGTTTATGAGCAGGGAGGTGCTTCTACGTCCTTGATTCAGCGCAAATACCATATTGGTTATAATCGTGCTGCTCGTTTAATCGATATGTTGGAATCACATGGTTTTGTGTCCGAGGCAAGAGGCAGTAAACCAAGAGAAAGTTATATTACAGAAGAAGATTTAATTGCTATGTTTGAATAAGAATTGTATTGTTTTCGTATAGATTATCTTAATTACGTCGAAATTAGTTTTTTTAGAAAAGTTACACATTTATCCTTATGCATAAATAGTGCTATAATAGACGAGATGTGTTGATTAGTACGTATTTTTTTGTACTTCCAAAGGTATTAATACCTAATAATTAGTGAAAAAATACGTTACACCTAATAGATGATAGAAGGGATATTGAATTCCCGGGGGGTTTAATTAATGACAGTTTTTCATTTCACAGGCATTAAAGGTTCTGGCATGAGTTCACTTGCACAAATCTTATTTGATGCTGGTGAACAAGTACAGGGCTCAGATATTGATAAATATTTTTTCACGGAACAGCCGTTACGTGAGCGTAATATTTCAATTTTTCCATTTAATGCAGATAATATTAAAGAAGGTATGACAGTTATTGCAGGGAACGCATTTCCTGATGATCATCCCGAATTAGAGCGTGCACGTGAAATCGGTGTAGAAGTTATTCGTTACCATAAATTTTTAGGTGAATATATCGGTAATTATACGTCGATTGCTATTACGGGTGCACATGGTAAAACATCTACGACAGGCTTAATGTCTCATGTTGTAGGAGGTTATAAGCCAACTTCTTATTTAATCGGTGATGGAACAGGAGCTGGGCATGAAAATGCTGACTTCTTTGTGATGGAAGCATGTGAATACCGTCGACACTTTTTAGCTTACAATCCCGATTACGCAGTAATGACTAATATTGATTTTGACCATCCTGACTATTTTGCAAACATAGAGGATGTATATTCAGCCTTTCAAGCATTAGCATTACAAGTTAAAAAAGCCATTATTGCTTGCGGTGATGATGAACATTTACAACGTATTCAAGCGAAAGTACCGGTTGTTTATTATGGATTTGGGGCTGAAAATGATTTTGAGGCTCGTAATGTTGAAAAAACAACAAAGGGTACAAAATTTGATGTATTTGTCCGCAATGAATTTTATAGTACATTCTTTATCCCGTTGTTTGGCGATCATGCGGTATTAAATACCTTAGCTGTTATTACGCTTTGCCAATATGAAGGTATTTCACCAGACATCGTTCAAGAACGTTTAAACACATATAAAGGTGTGAAAAGACGTTTTACAGAGACGGAAGTTGGGAATAATGTTTTAATAGATGACTATGCACACCATCCAACTGAAATCCGTGCAACGGTTCAATCGGCACGACAAAAATTTCCGGATCGTGAGCTAGTAGCTATTTTTCAACCACATACATTTACACGTACACAAGCTTTTTTACAGGATTTCGCAGATAGTCTAAGTCTTGCAGATACAGCATATTTATGTGATATTTTTGGCTCTGCAAGGGAAACACAAGGCGCACTTTCAATCCAAGATTTAGCGTCTTTAATTGAAGGCAGTGCAGTGATTACCACTGAAGGAATCGATGTGTTGACAAAGCATAAGGGCGCAGTATTTTTATTTATGGGCGCTGGCGATGTTCACAAATTCCAAGATGCTTTTGAAGACGTGCTAAAGAACAACGAAACAGCTTAATCCGCAAGGAATAAGCTGTTTTTTCTCAAAAAAGAGAAGGGATTCCGTTTTTTTTGTCGAAAATAAGGAAATGAATAGTAAAGAGAATTTGTACTTGCAGGAGGTCTAGTTATGGAAGTTATTTTGTATATTGCAGCAATCATCGCAGCAATCGGTTTTTTAATTTTTTGTGTGAGCGTAGGAATGACATTATTTTCGCTCAAACCAATCCTTAACAGTTTAGCAGGAACATTATCGGGTATAGAAGGTCAAATGGAAGGTATTACACGTGAAACGACTTCCTTACTAGCTAAAACAAATAGCTTGGCAGAAGATATTCAAGAAAAATCTGAACAGTTAAATTCTGTTGTTCATGCAGTCAAAGGAATTGGTGACTCTGTGAATGGTTTAAATAAATCTGTACAGCAAATTACTTCTTCAATTTCTACAAGTGTGGAACAAAATGAAGAAAAAATTGCACAGGTTGTTCAGTGGAGCAATGTCGCAATCGGCATTGCTGATAAGTGGAAAAAACGTAAAATTATCGAACAGGCCAATGAGGTGATTCAAGATGATGTTTATCCTTTTGAATCAGCGCAAACTGAAAAATCGAAAAGAAAATGGGGCCGTAAAAAATAATTATTGTTCGGTAGGCGTTAATGCCAGCCGAATAAAAATAAAGTCTTAGGCATAAGTTGAAGAATGCATCCGCAAAAGCAGATGGACAACCAGTCTAGGCAAATTAGATAATAAGATGGGGAGGAATTGTTGCATGACAACTCAAAAGCCAAATTTTAATGAAGTGAAGGAACAACAACTTGAAAGTTCATTGCCGCAGCTTTATCATCCGCAAGAATCGATTTATGAAGAGGAGCGAGTGAACATGAAAGATTTCGTTATTGGTGCATTAGTTGGGGGTATAGTAGGTGCAGCTGCAGGCTTATTACTAGCTCCGAAATCAGGAAAAGATTTACTTAGCGATGTAGCAGTACAAGCTGTCAACCTAAAAGATAAGAGTGCAGATTTCTCGACAACTGCAAAAGATAAAACCGTTCAATTATCTAAACAAATTCAAGAACAATCTACACAATTAGTAGAGAAAGTAAAAACATTAAAATCAGCAAAGGCACCAACTGTTTTTGACGATGGTACTGTATCTTTCGAGGGTGAAGAGCCACTGGAGGATTTCATTTCTAGCGAAGAACCTAAAGCGCAGGATGCTAGTGAAAAAAAGGAACAAGCTGAAGAAAAAAGTGAAGAAGTTCGCGCGTAATAGATAAAAGGGATACGATACATCTGACAACGATGTATCGTATCCCTTTTTTAAGATATAGGCGCTTTTTCTAGTAAAATTTCTAGTTTATCACCGCCGAAAATCTCCATATCGAAGCTTGCTGATTGACCATTTCGTAAAATCGTAAAATTACCTTTAAAAGTAGTAGGCAGTTGCCAATTAGAGAAGCGGAACACATCCTGGTATATCCAACGACTTCGGTCTTTCTCTTTAAATGAAATAGCGGCCCCATTTGGGACGGTTGAATGAGGTGATACCACTACTTGATTAACGAGAACTTCGTTAGCCATTTTTTTTAGCTCTACTACTTCGTTTTGAAAGTGTATGATGATTTTATCCTCAAGTAAAACACTCATTTGGTCAGCAATCCGTTGAACGGAAGGATATGTTTGTTGCTGAAATGTAAGTACATCACCATCTTGTACAGCATATGACATTTTTGATGGTTTACCATTAATCATTAAATGAGCTGAAAAATCTGGTAAATAAAGTGGCTTTCCATCCACTTGAATATAAAATGACTCAAATTGTTTTAATAACGCCCAATTATTTGTGAGCTTAAATACATCCTCGACTGTTTCAGCTATTTCAAACATCACAACATCTCGATCATTTAATGCACTATCGAGTGATGCAAGGGAACCATTAACAGTTATTTGTGGTTCAATTACATATTTTGTTTCTTGAATCGTAACAGTTTTAATGGCAGCATCATCTACAATATCTCTCACCGTAGCATTAGCTTGCTGACCGTCTTGGCCTTCAATTAGCTGGATGGCATCACCTGTTTTAATCATCGTTTTAGTGGATGCTTGGTGGCCATTCACTAAAATTTCTGCCGGTTGACCGTGACCACCAGGAATGAAAATATCTTGTCCATTTACATTCACTGATAGTCCATGCCCCGGTTTTCCATATAACTGCTTTGCTCGAATATTGGCTGCTAAAAATGCATCAGCAACAGTCATTTCTTTTAATTCAAAAAGGCGCACTACTTGTTCATTGACAGTTAGACTCATATATTGAATAGGCGTTTTTTTTGCTGCAATCGCAATACCAATTGGAGTCACTAATTCAGGAGATGCTTTAATATGATCTTCCTTTGTTAAGTTTTGAATAGCGTCAATCCCTCGAACGGCAATGCGATTGGCAGGTAAATTTAGTATAAGTCCAAGTTCAGTTGTAAGTTTGGGTGTTAAGCTTCCTCCACCAACAAGCATTACCGCTTTAGGAGCTGACTGATTATTAAGACGTAATATTTCTTCTCCAATGGCTTTCGCCAGTTGCTTGACAGCAGGATCGATTGCTTGAAGAACTTCCTCTTTCGGATAATATTGATCAAAGCCTAAAATATCCTGAATTAATATTTCTTCTTCTGTTTGCAGTTGACGTTTCGCTTGTTCGGCAACTGGGAAGTCGAGTAAATAATGGTCACTTAATGCTTCTGTTATTTCATCACCAGCCGTTGGTACCATGCCATACGCAACAACAGTACTTTTATCGGTAATGGCAATATCAGATGTACCAGCACCAATATCAACTAGCGCAACATTTAAACGACGCATTGTTGGGGGGATAAGCACGTTAATAGCTGCAATAGGTTCTAATGTTAGTGCATCCATCTCTAAATCCGCCCGTTTAAGAGCTGCGATAAGTGATTCTACGACAACTCTTGGCAAGAACGTAGCGATAACTTCAATTTGTGCTTCATCGCCTTGCTGATCGAGTAGGCTCCCAATCTCCTCTCCATCTAAACGATAGTATAGAACTGAATAACCAACACAATAATAGTGGCTTATTTTAGCATCATCTTTGTGTTGAAGGAGCTGTTGTTGTGCCTGTTGAACAGCTTGTAGTTCTAAGCGGCTTATATCTTCTTCTGTAAAGATTGGCCGATTACGAATATTGATTGTCACGCTTGCTTGTTCTGTTTTCAGTGAGCGACCAGCAGCAGCGACACTCACTTTTGTTAAAGGACCATGCTTCTCTTCAAGTTCATGTTTAATTTCATTGATTAAATCTGCCACATACATGACGTTATGTATTTGACCATCTACCATGGCGCGTTCTTTATGTTCTTTTACTAAAATGTCTTCCACGTGAAAGTGGTCATTATCTTCTGCTAAAATAATGCCTACTACAGAACGTGTACCGATATCAAGTGCAAATAATTTTGAACTCAATGTACTCGCTTCCTTTCTCGTAATATGTTAATATAATTATATAATTTAGCGAGTTGAAGCGCTAAATTAAAAATGCGTGACATTCTGTGCAACATTGATTATAATGTTGCTATTATCTAAAAATGTAACATACATTTCAGAGTTCTGAAAGTGTCTGTCATAAGGAGAGGAGCAAGAAAGCATGAGCCAAAAAGATTTAGAAAGCTTACGTAGTCAAATTGACGGTTTGAACTTAGAAATTCTTCGTCTAATTAACGAACGAGCAGCAGTAGTAGATGAAATCGGTAAGATTAAAGAAAAACAAGGTGTGATTCGCTATGATCCATTGCGTGAACGACACATGCTTGATCTTATTAAAGAGCACAATCAAGGTCCATTAAACCAAATGACGGTAGATTATATATTTAAACAAATCTTTAAAACAGCTTTAAAACAACTTGAAGCAGACAAGAAAAAAGAGTTACTTGTATCACGTAAGAAAAAATCAGAAGATACTGTCATTAATATAAATGGTGAGCTAATTGGACAAGGAAAACCATCTTTCGTATTTGGACCTTGTGCTGTAGAGTCATACGAACAAGTAGCAGCGGTAGCAGAATCTATTAAAGCAAAAGGTGAAAAATTAATTCGTGGTGGTGCTTATAAGCCACGTACTTCTCCATATGACTTCCAAGGTCTTGGGTTAGAAGGACTTAAAATTTTAAAACGTGTGTCAGAGGAATACGGTTTAGGTGTTATTACGGAAATTGTTACACCAGGCCATTTAGAGGAAGCATTAGATTACATCGATGTTATCCAAATTGGTGCACGTAATATGCAAAACTTCGAATTATTAAAAGCAGCGGGGGCAACAAATAAACCTGTTCTTTTAAAACGAGGCTTAGCAGCGACAATTGATGAATTCATTCACGCAGCAGAATACATTATGTCTAAAGGAAATGAAAACATCATTCTTTGTGAGCGTGGTATTCGTACTTACGAAAAAGCAACACGTAACACATTAGATATTTCTGCTGTACCAATTTTAAAACAAGAAACGCATTTACCAGTATTTGTAGACGTTACGCACTCAACAGGTCGTCGTGATTTACTATTACCATGTGCTAAGGCGGCAATTGCTATTGGAGCTGATGGCGTCATGGCAGAGGTGCATCCAGATCCATCTGTAGCACTTTCAGATTCACAACAACAAATGGATATTCCAACATTTGATGCGTTCTACCAAACACTACAAAATTTCATGAAGAACCATGAAATCAATGCTTAACTTCTTTCAGCAATACCGGCTGAAATAGAGGAACTCGGTCTAAGAACGCCACGTCCTGTGGCAATTTATCTGTGCGAAAGCGAAGCGGCAGCAACACACGGCTGAGTGACCAACATTGGTGCTGTTGCTGGCGCTACGTTAGCACTACGCTTTCGCGCAAAAAACATCGTGCTGCTGACGCTACGTTAGCACTACGCTTTCGCGCAAAAAACATCTGTTGGCACAAAGCCTCCGGTGGATGTCACGGAATCGGGAAGGAGTTCAATATAGGAAATTAGCCTAAAATCATCGCAGCCATGCGATATCGGCTAACTGACCTGTATCCTGTTGTTGCTGCCGCTACGTTAATACTGCGCTTTCGCACAAAAAACATCTGCAGGCCTAAGCACAAAGCCGATCCCAGACGCAATATGCCGAGGCATAATTGATATGTTGATAAACACCGCTTGCTTTAATTGGCAGGCGGTGTTTACTATATAGTGACAAAATAATGTCTAGAAGAGTACTACTTGTACTTGGTTTTTCTTTTCATATACATACTGCTTCTTGAAAAGAATATGAAAATTATCGTATGATAAGGCTATTAAAGGAAAAAGGGAGGCACGTACGATGACTGTTACAATTTATGATGTTGCAAGAGAAGCAAATGTTTCTATGGCAACTGTCTCTCGTGTAGTCAATGGTAATCAAAACGTAAAACCGGCAACACGAAAAAAAGTATTAGAAGTGATTGAACGATTAGAGTATCGTCCAAACGCAGTAGCGCGAGGATTAGCAAGTAAGAAAACAACAACAGTTGGCGTGATTATCCCGGATATTGCAAACAATGTTTATGCGGAGCTGGCGCGTGGTGTTGAGGATATTGCAACAATGTATCGTTACAATATTATTTTAGCCAACTCAGACCAACATGAAGATAAAGAGCTTCAGCTACTGGATACAATGCTGGGGAAACAGGTTGACGGTATTGTCATGATGAGTGACGAAGTAACTGAAAAAATGCAACAAACTATGGATCACTCTCCTGTGCCAATTGTACTTGCAGGTTCAGTAGATGAATCACAAACAATTGCGACTGTTAATATTGATTATTACCAAGCAGCATATGAGGCGGTTACATTACTTATTCAAAATGGTCATAAGCGAATCGCTTTCGTAACAGGTCCGCTTTCGTATACTATTAATGGAAAATTCAAACTTGCAGCTTATAAAAAAGCCTTACAAGATGCAGGTTACCCTATAGATGAATCACTAATCGCTGCAGATGAATCGAGTTATGATATGGGCTTAGAGGCGTGGGAAACATTATCCTCACTTGAAAATCCTCCAACTGCTTATTTTGCAGGTAGTGATGAATTAGCAATTGGATTGATTCATGGTGCACAGGATGCAGGCAAAGATGTACCTGAGGATATCGAAGTAATTAGCTTTGAAAATTCAAAATTAGCTCGGATGGTTCGTCCACAGCTAACAAGTGTCGCGTTACCACTGTACGATATCGGAGCTGTCGCAATGCGCTTGCTGACAAAATTAATGAGCAAAGAGCCTGTTGAGGACGAAGCGGTTATTTTACCGCATCGTATTGAACATCGACAATCTGTCAAAAGTAAATAACGATACTTAACACGTAAATCTGTTTAAGGATTTACGTGTTTTTATATAGTTGTATAGATGACTAAGAGCAAACGAAAAGCCCCACGATTGTCGTGAGGCATATTGTTAAGCGCGGTTCTCATTGCGAATAATATGTAGCGCCTTGGTTAGCATTTGCGTGTTTTTTTCTTCAATTTCAGTCTTTCTAGGGATTGGCTCATATAGTGGGTTTGGATCCTCCCAAGTTGGAATCAAAGGCACTGGTGATTCAGGCTGCCAACGATCTAACCATGCTTGAGGGAGGGGGCCTGTTGGAAATTGCTGATCTGTCATTTCAAGCCAAAGCATAGACCATGCGCGAGGCACAACACGCCAAATATCGTAGCCTCCACCGCCAACAGCAATCCATTTCCCCCCACAATATTCATGTGCTAATTTATGTGCAAGCTTTGGAATTTCTCGATAAATTTTCATTGTTCCATATAAATGTGTTAATGGATCAAAAAAATGTGCATCTGCGCCGTTTTGTGTTAGCACAACATCCGGCTTGAAAAATTCAAAGACTTCTCGCATAGCTTTTTCATATATTTCTAGGAAACTCTCATCTTCCGTAAAAGCATCAATTGGAAAATTAAAAGAAGTGCCATAACCCTGTCCATTTCCACGTTCCGTAATATTACCAGTTCCGGGGAAAAGATAACGACCTGTTTCATGAATAGATAGTGTACAAACATCTGGATCTTCATAAAAACTCCATTGCACTCCATCCCCATGATGGGCATCGGTATCTACATAAAGTACACGAGCCTTGTATTTTTCCTGCAAATAGCGAATGGCTACAGAACTATCGTTATAAATACAAAAACCTGATGCACGGCCACGGAAGCCATGATGTAGCCCTCCACCTAGATTGAGGGCGTGCTCGGCCTTTCCTTCCATAACATAATCGACAGCTGTTAACGTTCCACCGACAAGCTGTGCACTTGCTTCGTGCATATTTTCAAAAATGGGTGTATCTTCAGTACCGATGCCATAGCTTTCACATTGTGCTTCTGAAAGCTCGCCATGTCCTGCTCTTTTAACGATATCAATATATTTTTGATCATGCGCAAGTAAAAGCTCTTCCTCTGTAGCGACACGAGCTGGAACGATATCCAAATCATTAAGAGCATCAATATTCTTTAGCAAATCCATTGTAAGTGTCAAGCGTTTATGATTAAAAGGATGATTATCTGAAAATTTATATCCGAGTTGCTCTGACGAGTAAACAAATACTGCTTTTTTCATTGTAATGAAACACCTGGTAAATTTGGCCATAATACATCGAAGCCTTCTTTACGAAGTTCTTCAATCATAGCTAGTGGATTCAGGGTTTTTACTCGGACACTTAATATTTTATTTTGCGTATTTTCAGAGTCAGGATAAACTAAGACGCTTTGGACATTTGCATGATGTTCGCTAAAAATTTTTGTGACTTCAAATAATATTCCTGGCGTATCGGCTACACGAATTTCAATTTTTGAGCCGGGTTCAGTGGCGCCTGTTAACTCTATATATGTATAGAGTAAATCTGTAGTAGTTACAATCCCAACTAATTTCCCCCCAGAGACAATGGGTAAGCATCCTATTTTGGATTCATAAAAAGTAAGAGCTACTTCTTCTACGAAATCAAGCGGATGACCGACAAGTGGATTTTTAATCATAATTTCTTCCACTTTTGCATTAAAAACTGGAGAGTTAGGCTCATCCCGTAATGAGGAAGGTAAAGCCTCTTTTATATCTCTTTCTGTGATAACCCCAAGAACGTGATGTTCCTCATCTACAACTGGCAAATGACGTACTTTTTTCTCACGCATTAATTTCAGTGCTTCAACGACTGTATTTGTCGGAGCCAGTGTGTGAGGCTCATCATTCATAATTTCTTCAACGATCATATACTCATCCCCTTGTGTTGGTTTTAATACATGAAGCGATTTCTAAAACGAAGTCTATCAAATCTTTCCATTGTCTCAGGGGGTACGCGTTTTCCTTCACGTGCCATCAAGCAGTTAGCAGGATGTGATGTAATTTCAGGGTCATCTGTAGCAAAATATTCGAAGTTGGCAGAGCCCATCATTTTCTCCATCATTTTGCGATAATCCCAAACATTTAAACCAGTCCCTTTTAAGTCCCAATGCCAATAATATTCGGTAGTGATAACAAGATAATCTTCCATTTCATCTCCCATAAAAGACACGGCTAGTAGTGCCTTACCAGCACCTGTACCACGATATTCTGGAATGACTTCAATAGCACCTAGCTCAATCATGTTATCAATTCGATCTTCCGCCCATCGTTCAAGTGGATCGGGATATAAATAAGTGACGTAGCCTACAATAATGTTTTCATTTCGAATAATAATAATTCGTCCTTCAGGAAGCCCTGCAATTTCTATAATGGCTTGCTGTTGTTGCTTTGGAGGTCTAAAAGCAACCAAGCCTTCGTGGAATGAATATGTAGCTAATTTTTCTGGAGGAACAGGTCCTTCCACATACACAGTACCATGCTTTGTTTCCTTTGTGACAGAAAAAAAAGTTCTTTTATGTTCCATGATTACACCACCTGAGTTTAATAATTCCATTATAGCTGATTTCCTGCGGAAAAACGCTATTTATTGCAAAATATACCCGAGTTTTTAGAAAAATAAAAATATTAAGACAATCTTGATAAATTCGTGTAAAATATATGTATATTGCAACTGTTATTAAACAGATGAATGTAGTGTGAATAAGCATCCACTAATTTTATACTACCTAAACTGTTGTATAACAATTGCTACATAACGTATTTGTCTTTGGAGATGGTGGCGGATTTTGAAGGGGGAAAATAATGAAATTACGATTTGAAATTTGCTTACTAATATACTAAGGCGATAGCAAAGAGAGGGGTAGTTTCATGGGGATGAAAATGTTGGAGAAGTTGAATGCTTTACCGGGGCAATACAATTTGCTTGATTATGAAAAAGCTGCGGCAACACATGAATGGGCAGAGACAGAAAAGGGATTTAGTTGGTATGAAACAGGGCTTGTGAATATGGCATACGAGGCAATTGACCGTCATACGGAAACGCATCGAAAAAACAAAGTTGCACTTTATTTTAATGATGGAAAACGTAAAGAGGCTTATTCTTTCAATGAAATGAAGAAGCTGACAAATAAAGCTGCAAATATTTTTAAGGCAGCAACAAATTTAGAAAAAGGTGATCGATTATTTATTTTTATGCCCCGTTCACCGGAGCTTTATTTTTCTTTATTAGGCGCTTTGAAAATGGGCGTTATCGTAGGTCCATTATTCGAGGCATTTATGGAAGGCGCTGTTTATGACAGACTTGCAGATAGTGAAGCTAAAGTATTAGTGACAACACCAGAGTTACTTGAACGTGTACCTTTAGAAAAACTACCACATTTGCAGCAAGTCTTTTTAGTAGGGTCTGATATAGAGGAAACAACACAAATTTTAGATTTTAATAGACGCTTGAAAGAAGCATCTTCTCTATTTGACATTGAATGGGTGGACAGAGAGGATGGTATGATTCTTCATTATACGTCTGGATCAACAGGAGCACCAAAGGGAGTATTGCATGTTCATAATGCAATGCTTCAACAATATCAATCAACACAATGGGTATTAGATTTGCGTGAAGACGATATTTATTGGTGTACGGCTGATCCAGGATGGGTGACAGGCACAGCATATGGCATTTTTGGTCCATGGTTAAATGGTGTCACAATGCTAATTGTTGGTGGGAGATTTTCACCACAAGCTTGGTACCAAGCTATTGAGGATTATAGTGTAACAGTTTGGTATAGTGCACCAACTGCTTTCAGAATGTTAATGGGTGCTGGTAGTGGTATACTTGAGAACTATGATCTATCTTCGGTACGTCACATTTTATCTGTTGGTGAGCCGTTAAATCCAGAGGTCATTCGTTGGGGGACTGATGAGCTAGGTCACCGTATTCATGATACATGGTGGATGACAGAAACGGGTGCGCATATGATTTGTAACTATCCTTCTATGGATATTAAGCCAGGTTCAATGGGTAAACCATTACCAGGTATTCATGCGACGATTGTTGATGACGCTGGTAATGAAGTACCGCCTTTTACAATGGGAAATCTAGCAATCCGACGCGGTTGGCCAGCGATGATGCGTCAAATCTGGGGAAATCCAGAGCGTTATGAATCCTATTTCTTAAAAGGTGAATGGTACGTGACTGGGGACTCTGCCTATATGGATGATGATGGTTACTTCTGGTTCCAAGGACGTGTAGATGATGTTATTATGACAGCTGGCGAGCGGGTAGGTCCTTTCGAGGTAGAAAGTAAGCTACTAGAGCATCCTGATATCGTCGAGGCAGGGGTGATTGGCAAACCAGATCCTGTACGAGGTGAAATTATTAAAGCGTTTGTATCCTTACGTGAGGGTGTAGAACCTTCAGATGCATTGACTGAGGATATTCGCAATTTTGTTAAGAGGGGCTTATCTGCACACGCAGCACCCCGTGAAATCGAATTTAAGGATAAGCTACCAAAAACGCGTAGTGGTAAGATCATGCGTCGAGTGTTAAAGGCGTGGGAGTTAAATTTACCAACAGGTGATTTATCTACGATGGAAGATTAATTTTGTAATATAAGAAGCAGGAATTTATTCGGTCGACGAAAAATTCCTGCTTTCTTTTTTGAGAAAGTATAACTTCATTCAACGGGATATTTACTTCAATTTTACCGTTAGTTACTAAAAAAGCAGAAAAGAGTATACAAAAATTATTTGCATAATAAAACATCTCCTTTTAAGTAGAAAAATGCCTTACTCGATATAAAAGTAGTTATTTTAAAACGTATGCCATGTTGATTGGAGTGGAGACTGGGCGACTCCTTGGGGATCAGCGTTACAGATGAGACCCTGGAGCGAGCAAGCGAGTGAAGCGGCTCATCGGACGCCCCCAGGAAAGCGCCCAGTCGGAACGGAAATCAACCACACGTTATGATGATAATTGGTAAATATTTAGAAAAGTTTAAATATAAATAAAAATTCAATTGACTTAATAATTATGCAGACGTATACTAATTTTAACTTAATTCAGAGGTGAGTGCATTGAAAGTAGGAATTGTTGGTGCAACCGGATATGGTGGATTAGAGCTTATTCGATTTTTACATAATCATAAAGCGGTGGAGCGGATCGATTTATTCACATCCTCAGAAGAAGGTGTTATTTTTTCTTCTAAGTTTGGTCATCTCGTTCATATAGCCGATACACCTTTACAAAAAATAGATTATGGGGCTTTAGAGAAATTTGATGTTGTTTTTACAAGTACGCCTTCAGGGGTGGCAAGTGAGCTATTACCTCCGCTGGTAGGGAAAGGTCCTAAATTAATAGACTTGTCTGGTGACTTTCGTTTACAAGATCCAGCGAGCTATGAAGCGTGGTACGGTAAAAAAGCGGCACCATTGGAAATCATTCAACAAAGTGTATATGGCTTAACCGAATGGAATGCAGAAAATATTCAACATGCTTCTCTTGTCGCAAATCCAGGGTGTTACCCAACAGCGGTATTACTTTCGTTGTTACCGTTGCTAAAAGAAAGATTGATTGATTCGAGCTTTTTAGTAATTGATGCAAAGAGTGGGATTTCAGGAGCCGGAAATAAACCATCGCAAACAACGCATTTTAGCGAGGTGAATGAAAGTTTATCAATCTATAAAACGAATACACATCAGCATATACCAGAAATTGAGCAGGCCATTTCAATGTTTACAGGGGCCAATACAACTATTACTTTTAATACGCATTTAGTGCCAATGACTAGAGGGATTTTATCTACCTCATATGCCCCTGTTATGCCTGGTGTTACAGAAGAGCAGCTAGTAGCTTGTTTACAGAGTGCTTATGAAAAGCATCCGTTTGTACGGATTGTTACAGATGCTAATAGTCTGGGAACAAATCGCGTTAAAGGTTCGAACTATTGCGATATTTCCGTGAAAGTAGATAGCCGTACGAATCGTGCCACAATCGTTGGCGTCATCGATAATTTAGTCAAAGGGGCTGCTGGGCAAGCCATTCAAAATATGAACGTTCAATTTGATTTACCACAAATTACAGGACTAGATGTCGTTCCATTCTTTATTTAACTTCTTTCAGAAAAATGTTTTAAGTAGCGAAAGTATAGCGTCAGCTTCAAATGTTTCTTATCTCTTATGTCGAGGATAATTGATTAACTAAGGAGGAAAGATTTTATGACATTAATAGCATCCGCAAGTATGATGAAAAAATTATCAATTAAAAATATTGTTTCACCAAAGGGCTTTAAAGCTGCGGGTTTACACTGTGGTTTAAAGCATAAGAAAAAGGATTTAGCTGTATTAGTCAGTGAAGTACCGGCGAGTGTAGCAGGTGTCTTTACAACGAATGCTGTGCAGGCAGCACCATTAAAAATAACGAAAGAAGTAGTGTACACAACGAAAAAAATGCAGGCGATGATTGTCAACTCCGGAAATGCTAATGCGTGTACAGGGAAGCAAGGGGCGAAGGATGCACAAACAATGCAATCCCTAGTAGCGGAAAAGCTTGGTATCGAGGCAAATTTAGTAGGAGTTTGCTCAACAGGTGTCATCGGTGAAATTATGAATATGGAGCCAGTAGCAAATGGGATTAATCAGTTAGAGCCAAAGGATAATTTAGAAAGTGCGATTGATTTTGCCCAAGCGATATTAACAACAGATACCGTTATGAAAAACACAAGTTACAGCACTATCGTTGATGGCAAGGAGGTTATTATCGCTGGTGTTGCAAAAGGTTCGGGGATGATTGAACCAAATATGGCGACAATGCTAGGTTTTATTACGACTGATGCAAATATTGAATCAGATGTTCTACAGGCTACTTTATCTGATATAACAAATTTGACTTTTAATGCAATTACAGTGGATGGAGATACATCTACAAATGACACAGTAGTTGTGATGGCAAACGGCTTAGCGGGCAATGAAGCTCTAACTCCTAATCATCCGGATTGGCAAAACTTCTACTTTACATTGAAAACAGTATCTCAAGACTTAGCGAAAATGATTGCCAAAGATGGTGAAGGTGCAACGAAGCTGATTGAGGTAGAAGTCGAAGGGGCAATTTCGGATGAAGAAGGACGTAAAATTGCTAAAACAGTAGTCGGTTCACCGCTTGTGAAAACAGCAGTATTTGGCTGTGATGCAAACTGGGGACGTATTATTGCAGCTGTAGGCTATAGTGGCGCAACGGTTGATCCGGAAAAAATTACGATCAAAATTGGCGGTGTAACTATGGTTGAAAACGGTGAGCCAGTTCCATTCTCGGAGGATGAGTTAATTCAAATTTTAAAAATGCATGAAGTGAAAATTTATGTGTCACTTGGTATTGGAGAAGGCAAGGGGCATGCTTGGGGATGTGATCTAACTTATGACTACGTTCAAATCAATGCCTCGTATCGCTCGTAAACGAATGGTCATTAAGCTTGGGGGTAGTACGCTAGAAGGCTTACATGAATCATTTTTTGAGAATTTTAAAAAACTTCAAGAGAGCGGTGCAGAGCTTATTATTACCCATGGTGGTGGCCCAGCTATCAACCGTGAACTTGCGGAGCGTGGAATAAAATCACATGCTATAAACGGTATTCGTGTAACGAGCGAAGCTGTAATTGATATCGTACAGTCAACGTTATTAGGAAAGGTCAATCCAGCGCTTGTTCATGAATTAACAACGGCTGGCATAGCTGCAATTGGTTTAAACGGATTTGATGATCAGTTGATTGTAGCCGATTACCTAGACAAAGATATATTCGGTTATGTTGGTGAAGTAAAGACCGTTAATACATCGTTACTAGAAGCATTAATAAATGCAGGGGTAGTACCAGTTATTGCTTGCGTTGGAGCGGATGTACATGGTCAGGCATTGAATATAAATGGAGATACGGTAGCAAGTGAAATAGCACTAGCTTTAGAGGCAGATAGCTTATTACTTGTAACAGATGTAAATGGTATTCGAATAAACGATGAATATCAATCGAAAGTAACACCTTCTTTCATCAATCAGTGGATTAATGAGGGGCATATTTACGGTGGGATGATACCTAAGGTTCAAGGAGCTCTCGAATGCTTAAATGCAGGTATTCCATCCGTGCAAATTGTTGGGGAATCCTTAGTAGGTACGACAATTTTATCTCATTTGAATTAAATGCTTGTCTTCACCTTTGAAAGTTACTCTTCGTTATAGTTGGAATGACTGTTCTAATGGCATAGAGGTAGCAATATAGTTGAGTAAGATTGAAGATTTTTTTAGCTATGAATTTAAGTAGGGGTGATTAGATGAGTGCTTTATTTGGAAACTATGGCAAACGCCGCGCCCAAATTGTCAAAGGGCAAGGAACAGTTGTTGAAGATGCTGCTGGGAAGAAATATTTAGATTTTACAAGTGGAATTGCAGTAGTGAGTCTTGGTCATGCACATCCTGCGATTGTGGAGGCTATTCATGATCAAAGTAGAACGCTTTGGCATACTTCTAATTTATTTGATATTCCTGGTCAGGAGAAGGTTGCACAAAAATTAATAGCTGATACACATTTTTCATATGCATTTTTCTGTAATAGTGGTGCGGAAGCAAATGAGGCAGCCATCAAGCTTGCACGTAAGCATACAGGGAAAAATCATATTATTACTTTCGAGAAATCCTTTCATGGACGAACTTTTGGAGCAATGTCCGCAACAGGTCAGGGCAAGGTACATAATGGCTTCGGACCACTTGTTGAAAAATTTACAATTCTTCCTTTTAATGATGTGGCAGCACTTGAAGCAACGATTGACGATACTGTCGCAGCAATAATGTTGGAGATGATTCAAGGTGAGGGCGGCGTTAACAGTGTATCACCAGAGTTCGCAGCAGCAATAGCTAAAGCTTGTGACGACAAAGGAATATTACTAATAATCGATGAGGTTCAAACGGGTATTGGACGAACAGGAACAAAATATGCTTTTGAACAAACGATTTTAAAGCCGCATATTGTGACGTTGGCAAAAGGGCTAGGTGGAGGCTTCCCTGTCGGTAGTATGATTGGCACAGCAGAGCTATATGAAACGTTTAGTCCTGGCACACATGGGACAACATTCGGTGGAAATCCACTTGCAATGCGTGTTGCTGAAACTGTGCTAGATCATGTCTTTGAACCTGCATTTTTACAAAATGTACAGGAGCTATCCGCATATTTTGTGAAGGAGTTAAAAGCGAATCTCCCTTCTACGTTTACCGTACAGGGCCAAGGCTTACTTCTTGGCATTTGCTGTGGTGATACTGAGGTAGCCTCGTATATAACTGCGGCAGAAGAAAACGGCTTATTGTTAGTAGGTGCAGGGCCAAATGTTATACGTTTATTACCTCCATTAACCGTGTCAAAAGCAGAAATCGATGAAGCAATTGCGATTTTAAAAACGATACTGCTGTAGTATCTGGACAATTATATACGATAAAAAAATCTGCTAGACTTCTTTGCAAGAAATCTAGCAGATTTTTAATGCTTATCTCCAAAATTGGGGATGATATTATTTAAAAAATATGCCATGTATATAAGTTGATTGGAGTGGAGACTGAGGGGCAGCGATAGAGGAACGAAGGCGAAAAACATCACATCCTGTGATATGCCTTCGTGACCAACGTCGGTGCTGTTGTTGCCGCCGCTGCGCTTTCGCACATTCCAAAACCTTTTGCTGTCGCTGAGCTTTCGCACAAACAAAACCAAAGCCTTCGCTATGGTGATATGTCTTTTAGTTAGTAAGATCTTATCCTGTTATGTTATTGCAGCTCTTTTACTAATGTTTTTACTAGTGTAGGGAGCCAATCGTGAAGTTGACTAAATGTAAAGCCTGCCGCTTCTGCCTTTGCAGTTGACATGTACCAATCTGCTGGAATCCCATATGGTGACTGCGACTTTTCATTGCCACCTACAAGAGATATTTTTGCATGCTTTCCGGTTGCATCTTCAATAAGACCTAGCAAATCCTTTAATGAAATTGCACCTTCCGCTGTTGCGTTATAAGTGCCTTCAATTGGTGTAATACCAGCAAAATACAAAAATGCAGCTGCTTCGTCATCTGTAATAAAGCTCATTTTTGCTTCAATATTTGGCAATGAAATAGGCTGTTCCTGTAAAATTCGTTCAACATGAAAATGTAAACGGCGTGTATAGTCGTTCACACCCATAACAATTGGGAAACGAACGGCGACAACAGGAAACATAGCTTCTTTGAAAAGTACTGCTTCTGCTAGACGCTTACCTTCACCATATGAAAAATCTTCGCGATTCCCCATTCGAATTTCATAATTAAATGGATTAAAATCTTCTTCTGTTTTGACAATCCCGTCTATTTTGTAAGTAGATAGAGTAGATGTAAAAACGAGCTTTTTCGTTTTACCTTCTAAAATTTCACATATTTTAAGAGCTTCATTCGGAGAGTAGCAAATATTATCATAGACAATGTCCCATGTAGTACTTGATAGCGCCTGTGATAATGAATCGGCATTATCTCGATTAACAATTAGCTGCTTCACCTTTGTACCAAAAGGATTTCCACTTTGTCCACGTGTTAAAATAGTTACATTATGTCCATTTTGAAGACAAAGCTCAACAAGTTTTTTACCAAAAAGGCGGGTGCCTCCTAAAACTAAAATGTTCAATTATTTCCACCCCTTCGAATTTATAGTCACCTATATAATGACAAAAAAACAGGCGTACTACAATTACTTTTTAAATGTAGTATGCCTGTTTATTATTGTTTAGGTGGGTCAGTCGGCGGAGTAGTATTTCCGTTGTTTCCTCCATTAGAGCCGTTCCCAGTGTTACCGGAACCGTTGCCGTTTGAGCCATTCCCAGTGTTACCGGAACCGTTGCCGTTTGAGCCATTCCCAGTGTTACCGGAACCGTTGCCGTTTGAGCCATTTCCAGTGTTACCGGAACCGTTGCCATTTGAGCCATTTCCAGTATTACCGGAACCGCTGCCGTTATTAGAGCCATTTCCAGTGTTACCGGAACCGTTGCCGTTATTTGAGTTGTTCCCGTTACTACCATCAGACCCATCGCCATTCTCTGAGCCGTTTCCATTTTGGTCCGAGTCATTGCCGTCAGTCGGTGGAGTAGTTGTTGGGACCTCTTCTTCCTTGTCTTTTTCAGGTTGTTTTTCACTTGCGTCGCCACCCGTAGAAACGGTATTGGATTGCGCTGAAGTTAAACCTGTAATATCTACAGCGACAACAACATAGGCATGACCACTTGCTACCGTCATGCTTTGTGAAGATTCAAGCACTGATCCAACAAGGGTTCTTTCGCCATTTGTTACTCGATAAATTCGGTAACCGACTACATCGTTTGAAGAGCCTGTCCATGATAATGTATTTCCATTAATTGAAGCAGATACTGCTGCTGGTGCATTATTATCTGCTGGGAAATCAACACCTGATACCGATGAATTCGCTAATGTCGAATTTTTTGGTAATAGGCTGGCCGGATTACCGCCAAGTGGGCCTAGCATTCGTTTAATAAATGCCTGATTTATTCCTGCACCGCTTGCTTTTACAAATTCTGATGGTGTGCTAGGAAGGGCATTATAGGTTTTACCTTTTATTGTAACAACGCTTGAAGAAGCTAAGCTATCATCAGCTTGTGAAGGTAAAAATACTTTTGCATTAAACAAATCAGAGCGCACGAGACCAGCATTAGCACATGCTGCAGATGGCGCTAAACCAGAAATACCACAGAATGATGCAGTGACAACGTTTTTCGGTTGCACAAATCTATTTTTAGGGGCGATTAACTGTGGATCTACATCATATACAGAATTCATTAATGTTCCCCATAGCTTGTTAATTCGCACACTAGGCTGCTGATACGTATTATTAAATGTATACAGTGACTGATTGTTATCATATCCCATCCATACACCAAGAGAAACATTCGGGTTATAGCCAACTAGCCACACGTCTTTGTAGTTTTGTGAAGTACCTGTTTTAGCGGCAAAGTCAGAAGAGAATTTTAATGTATTTCTTGCGACTGTACCTGTTCCTTTTGTTAACACATCTCGTAACATATCTGTAATGATATATGAAGTTTCAGGACTAAATACTTGTTCAGGTTTAACTTCGTGTTTATATATGATATTTCCATTTTGGTCTTCAATTCTATCGATCATATAAGAGTCTATGAATTGACCACCATTTGCAAAAGTTGCAAAGGCATTGGTGTTCTCTTCAACAGTAATACCTTCTTTTACGCCTCCGATACCAGCTGCAATGTTTGTGAAGTCATCGGGCTTTAGGGTTGTAATCCCCATCTTTACTAAATAATCGGCAGGGCGTCTGTTAAGAATACTATGATATAGTCGTAAAGCTGATAAGTTTTGTGAATCTGCTAATGCCTCACGTGCTGGAATTAGTCCTCGTTCATCACTAGTAATATAGTTGCTCGGGCTCCAGCTACCAATCGAGAATTTTACGTCGACTAATGGGCTACCTGCACCGATTACACCGTATTCTATTGCAGGTGCATATACGAGTAAAGGTTTCATTGTTGAGCCATTTGAGCGTTTTGCCTGTGTAGCATAGTTATAACTTTTTAATTCAAAATCACGACCACCGACAAAGCTTAAAATACGTCCGGTAGTATTTTCAATTAAAATACTTCCAACCTGTACAGGCATTTGAACATCAATTTCTTCACCTGTTACAGGGTCTTTGTCTTTAACAGTGTAAGTATGACCGTAAGTTTTAAAGTTTTCCGCTGCGCTTTGCATCGAATCGTACATATCTTTATTAATAGTTGAATAGATACGATAACCTTTTGAGCGGACATCACGATCTGCTAAAATCGTATACTTTTCTTTTAATTTTGTTTCATTTTTTAAGCGTTCTGGATCAACACCATCTGCTTCTGCTAGTTTTTCCGCAATAATGTCTCTTGCGCGACTTTCAAGCTCATACGTTAGCCAAGGATAGCGATCTTCTGCGCGCATCTCCGGTGAACGGAAGTCAGCAGTGATATCGTAAGCAAGTGCTTCTTTATATTGAGCTTCGTTAATATAACCTGCGTCTTTCATACGATAAAGTACAGTTTTCATACGATCAATACCCGGTTGCAGAGCTTCTTTACTTTTAAGTACACCTGTATTTGTGAAAGGTGTGTAAGCAAAAGGTGATTGAGGTATACCAGCTATATATGCTGCTTGAGGAAGTGATAAATCCTTTGCTTTTACATTGAAAATACCTTCAGCAGCTGTTTCTACCCCTGCAATGTTTCGACCGGAAGCGTTACGACCATAAGGAATTATGTTTAAGTAGGCCTCTAAAATTTCTTCCTTTTTCATAAAGTGCTCTAAACGCATCGCAAGTAAAAGTTCTTTTGCTTTTCGTTCATAAGATACTTCATTTGTTAATACTTGGTTTTTAATAAGCTGCTGTGTTAGTGTAGAACCACCTGTTTGTGTAGAAGAGTTGGTTACGTCTTGAAGTAACCCGCGGATGACGGCTTTCGGAACTATTCCGTTATGTTCACGGAAATACTCGTCCTCTGTCGCTAATACCGCATTAACAACATCAGGTGAGACAGCGTTTAATGTTGTTACTCGACGGTCTAAATCTGTACGTAATTTTCCGATATAAATATCGTTGGCAAAATAAATCTCACTTGTTGAATCATAGTTGAAAATTTCTTTTCGTAATTCTTCCTTAGAGCGTAGTGGCTCTTCTTTTACAAGTGAAGCAAAATAGCCAGCGCCAACTGAACCGGCAAATACAGTGCCTACCAATGCAAAGACTAAAAATAGTAAAAATAAGTTCCAGGCAACACTTCCTGAAATACGTAATTTCTTCATCCATTTTTGTTGAATTAATTCATCGATCTTTGCATTGATTTTCTCAATCCAATCTTTCAATGTATCGACCTCCTAAAATCTTGTCTATTATAGCACATATTGATTTAGGTCGAACATAATTATTGACAATGAAAAAGAATCGTTTAGAATTATGCTTATAGTTTTCTAGCGAAGAAGAGCTTGCAGTAGTGTCTATATTCCCTGTATAGAGAGCCAGCGGTTGGTGAAAGCTGGTCATAATGTAGAGACGAATTACGTGCTTGGAGCTTAGACGTGCGCGCCTGCGATAAAGGCGGTTGAATGAAGAGGAAGATGGATGACATCTTCAAGCTGGGTGGTACCGCGTTAGTTTATAACGTCCCTGCATGCAATATTTTGCGTGTAGGGACTTTTTTGTTTCTCCCTACACGGAATTATTAAACCCTTAGGAGGAATAAAAATGACGAACGAATTATTACAAGACTTAGAATGGCGCGGATTGTTATACCAACAAACTGATGCTGAAGGTATGGCCAAATTATTAGATGAACAATCTGTATCTTTATACTGCGGTGTTGATCCAACTGCGGATTCTATGCATATTGGACATATTGTGCCTCTTTTAACGCTACGTCGATTCCAAAAAGCGGGTCACCGTCCAATTTTATTAGTTGGTGGTGCGACTGGGATGATTGGAGATCCATCTGGACGCTCTGAAGAACGCCAATTACAAACGGTTGAGCAAATTGATAAAAATGTTCAAGGTATTCGTAGCCAATTAGAGCGTATTTTTGAATTTGCAGAAGATGGTAATGGTGCTCAGTTAGTTAATAACCGTGACTGGATTGGCAATATAAATACGATTGAGTTTTTACGTGATTATGGGAAATTAATTAACGTGAACTACATGTTAGCAAAAGATACAATTGCATCACGCCTTGATACAGGGATTTCATTTACTGAGTTTGCGTATACATTAATTCAAGGTATTGATTACAATCATTTATACAACCATTACAACTGTCGCATTCAAGTAGGTGGCTCTGATCAGTGGGGGAATATTACGACTGGTTTAGAAGTTATTCGCAAAACACATGAGGAAGAGACAAAAGCTTTTGGTATCACAATTCCGTTAGTAACGAAAGCAGACGGTACAAAATTTGGTAAAACAGCAGGTGGCGCTGTATGGTTAGATAGTAAGAAAACATCTCCATATGAGTTCTACCAATTCTGGATTAACGCTGCGGATGCTGATGTTGTAAAATACTTAAAAATCTTCACATTCCTTTCTCGTGAAGAAATTGAAGCTTTAGCAGTATCTGTAGAAGAGGAACCACATTTACGTAAGGCACAAAAAGCGCTAGCTGAAGAAATGACTCGTTTAGTTCATGGTCAAGAAGCATTAGACCAAGCAATCCGCATTACAGCTGCTTTATTCTCAGGTGACTTAAAAGCACTTTCTGCTGATGAAATGAAGGATGCGTTTAAAGATGTTCCTTCTATTGAAATGGCGAAAGAAGATAAAAATATCGTGGAGTTACTTGTGGAAGCAGGTATTTCTCCTTCAAAGCGTCAAGCGCGTGAAGACGTAACGAATGGCGCGATCAGCGTGAACGGTGAAAAGGTCACTGAATTAGAATATGTCATCGACAGCAAAGATCGTTTAGAAGATGCATTCAGCATTGTTCGTCGCGGCAAGAAAAAATACCATATGGTGAAGTTTGTTTAATTCAGACTTATACAACAAGACATCCCCTCAATATTTGAGGGGATGTCTCTTTTGGATGGAAATCAACCCCTCTCTTTGCAGAAGAGCCATACTTTTATTTTTAACTATCTAAAAAACTAGGAAGCTTTATGTGCTCATATTCTTGGGGGTGAAGCAAATTCGCGAGCTTTAATGCACCCTCTATAAGGCGTGGTGATGGACGACAATAAAGCCATTCCTCCATTACGTAAAGCTGTTTCGTTTTAACAGCTCGAAGCACCTGCGCATTGGAACGTTTTAATAAATTGGCCGGTTGAATACGCTCAAAGGCAACTCCTACCCAAGCCATCATAATATAGTCTGGGTCACGCCTTACTACATCAGCCCAATCAGTTTGTACGCTTGCAAGTTCTACATCCTGAAACAGATTTTGCCCACCGGCAATGGCACTAATTTCAGTTAGCCAATTAATATTCCCTGGAGTAAAGATAGGATTTGGCCACCATTCCCAATAAAGAGTAGGTTTTTTAGGAATCGTTTGAGCAACTGTGCGAAGACGATCGATACATTGTAAATACTCCTCAGAAATTTCTTTAGCACGACCTTCAACCCTACAGGCTTTCCCTAAAGTATGGAGATCCTGTGCGATTTCCTCTAATGAATTAGCATTAAAAACAATGTGGGGAATATTTCTAGCTTGTAACGCTTCAATATTTTTTTCCATGCCGGGGACACTTAAGGATGCGAGTACAAGATCAGGCTGTAATGCTTCTAATGCATCCATATCAATTGATAAATCTGGGCCAAGTTGAGGTAAGTCTTTTACTGCTAATGGCCAATCCGAAAAATCATCGACACCAACAAGCTGATCAGTCAGGCCTAAATAAGCAACAAGCTCGGTATTACTCGGACAAATTGAGATTAAACGCATCTTCTTATCTCCAATTCTTTTTAAGAAAAGTATAACGAGTGTTGTGGTCACATACAATGCCCGAACGATGTTCGCAATAAAAAGCATGCCTACAAGAGACATGCCTTTTGCTTACTTATTAAGAAAGTGCGATAGCTTCAAGTGATTCTTCTTTTTTCGCTACAGGGCCCATCGCATTTGTAATAATTTGTTTAATGTCTTCTAAAGTTGCTTTACGTGGGTTTGTTGCAGCGCATACATCTAAAATTGCGTTTTTCGCTAAGATTTCAATATCCTCATCTTTCGCGCCTAATTCGCGGAAGCCACTTGGAATGTTCAAATCTCTAGAAAGATTTTCGATTGCTACAATTGCTTTCTCAGCAGCATCACGTTTACTTAATGCTTCAACGTTCTCGCCTAACAATTCTGCGATTTTTGCAAAACGCTCAGTACGTGCTGTTAAGTTGAAGCGGCAAACATGTGGCAATAGAATAGCGTTACATACGCCATGTGGTAGATTATAGAAACCACCTAATTGATGAGCAATTGCATGCACATAGCCAAGGGATGCATTATTAAACGCCATGCCTGCTAAAAATTGTGCGTAAACCATTTGCTCACGTGCTTCTAAATCTGCACCGTTTGCATAGGCACGTGGTAAATATTCAGGAACAAGCTGAAGTACCTTTTCTGCACATGCATCAGTAATTGGTGTTGCGTTTGTCGACACAAATGATTCGATTGCATGTGTTAATGCATCTAAACCAGTAGCCGCTGTTAGAGCAGGAGGTAAGCTAATCATTAACTCAGGGTCATTAATCGATAGTAGTGGAGTAACATGTTTGTCCACGATAGCCATCTTCACTTTACGAGCTGTATCCGTAATAATTGTGAAGCGAGTCATTTCACTTGCTGTACCAGCAGTTGTGTTAATAGCGATTAATGGAACCAGTGGGTTTTGTGATTTGTCAACGCCCTCGTAATCATGTATGCGTCCACCATTCGAAGCAATAAGTCCGATACCTTTTGCTGCATCGTGTGCACTACCGCCTCCAAGAGAAACGATTGAATCACAGTTTTCAGCATGATACACTGCAATCCCGTCTTCAATGTTTTGATCTGTTGGATTTGGTTCTGCTTTCGGGAAAATTGCTACATCTATTCCAGCAGCTATAATGATGTTAGCAATTTGTTCAGAGAGACCTAATTTGTGTAAGCCCTCATCTGTTACGATTAATGTCTTTTTCACTTCTAAATCATTTAAACGTTTACCAACTTCTTGAATTGCTCCAGGTCCAAATAAGTTTGTTTTCGGCATAACAAATTGCTTTAGAACGTCTGACATAATTCCAACCCCTTTAAAATAATTGTTATTGCTTGAATGATGGCGAACCACCTTTCGAAATTCATAGTATTCTATTCCATGTAAAAGTTCAACTCGTATTTTTATTAAAATTGTTAATTTTAATCATGTTATTATTTTACAAAAAAGATAGATAGGTTTTTGATATGATGAAAGGTTGGGTTGTCTAAGAGTGTTGAATTGAAGACGTTTTGAAAATTGTTTTCCTATGAAAGTAAAATATATTTTTTGGAATATGGTTCTATTTTAAAGAAGTATTGAATAGTAAATAACTGATAATTTGTTATTAATATATTAGTAGTGATTATGTTGTTTTTTAATTGTGTAATTACTATTTTAAAGTACATAAAATCGTCATACTTTATAGGAATATTTAAAATTATTCGACCCTCCTTTTTAAATTTTTTAAGGAAATCCATAATGCGAGAGTTACATAAAGAATGACAGTATATCCGAGTAATGCGCACATGTAAAAAATTTCCTTTGAATCTGAACTGATTGGAGGATAACCACTGTGAGCATTAAAATGATATATTTCCTGCTTATAACCGAACCAAATAGCTACTAATAAAAAGTTGATTAGAAGAAGAGCCAGTAAAGCTTTTTTATGAAAAGTGATGTGCAGCAGACTTTCTTTAAAAGTAATTGGACACTTTGTTTCCTTGCTTTTAAAGGGAACTAAGAAAAAAATCATGATGCCACTATAGACTAAAACCAGCACAGTAAGTTCAAAACTCCTCATTAATTCCTCCTTTGAATTTCTAATATTTCCTATTTAGACTTCCATGAAGATAAAAGGGTTCCTTTTTCATTGATATATATATTTACAAACTGAAATGAAAAAGTTTTTATAATCTGGGCACTTTTCAGGGATATTTGCAATTTTATTGAATAATATTTCAATGAAGATATATTCAATAAAGGGGTGGGGGAAATGTCAATTAGACATGAACAAAAAGAACAACGAAGGGCCTTAATTTTACAATCTGCATTAGATTTGTTTATTCGGAAGGGGTATGGTGAAACGAAAGTAGCTGATATCGCTAAAGCTGCTAATATGAGCATTGGGTTGCTTTTTCATTATTTTGACTCTAAGGAAAAGCTATATGAAGAGCTAATTCGCATAGGGTGTGAAAGACTTCAGATGGATTTTAGTTTTACTAATGAATCACCATTAGCAATTTTTACAGCTGCTGCGGAGGATTTGTTTGACATGATCTGTACAAACCCATCTGCAGCGAAAATGTTTGTCCTAATGGAGAATGCACAACATCTTGATTCCTTGTCGGAGGATTTAAAAGAAATGCTTATGGAAGCAGATAAATTAATTAAAAAGAGTATTCCATTAATAGAGAAGGGGCAATTGCTAGGTGAAATTAAACAGGGGAATGCTGAAGCGCTTGCAGTAGCATTTTGGTGTTCTATTCAAGGGATCGCTCAATACATTGCGCTGCATCCCGAGACTCCATGTCCCAATGCGATGTGGATTATTTCAATCCTTGAAAACAGGGAGGGGATTGAAAAATGAAAACTAAACGCAACATAATAATCTTTATAGTTGTTGTTTTACTATGTGGTTGGCTTGGCGTTTTTGTAGATCGCTTCGGCCCTGAACAGCCTAGAGGTGACACACTTGGGATGGGGATTTGGCTAGTATTTCCGCTGCTGACAACTATACTATTACGTGTCTTTGCGGGAGATGGTTGGCGAGATATAGGCTTATTGCCTAATTTAAAGGGTAACATAAAATGGTATATTGTCTCGCTCCTAGTCTATCCTGTCGTCACTTCTATAGTTTTGTTAGTAAGCTATCTATTTGGCTGGATGGACTTTTCGGATTTTAATTTAAATACATTAGTTTCAGTTTTTGCTGGTGGTTTACTGATTCAATTTGTTAAAAACTTTTTTGAGGAATCAGTTTGGAGAGGTTATTTGACAAGTAAACTTTTAACGTTAAAAGTAAATGATTTTTGGTTGTATTGTATTGTTGGTGGTATTTGGGGAGCGTGGCATATGCCGTACTTTTTAGTGTTCCTATCAGAAAGTGATATCCTTAGTGTGCTTCCTGTAAATAGGTGGATATTCGCGTTAATAGGTATTGTGACGATGATTTGCTGGACAGTAATGTATACAGAAATTTATTTAATGACGAAAAGTATTTGGCCGCTTGTCCTTATGCATATGACAGAAGATGCACTTGTGAATCCACTAATTCTTGATGGCTATATCAAAATTGCTCAAGGGAAAGAATTCCTTGTTTCTCCCACGGCAGGCATTGTTACTACAATGCTTTACCTATTGGTCGGGCTTTTATTACGAACTAAACGGAAAAAGCTTCAACTGCAACTGAAATAGTTCAAGTTTTATAAACTCGCTTTCAAAGAACGGTTGAATACAGTTAACATCTTACCCTCTACTTATATTATAACCCCATCTGAAAATTATTTATAGACTACATTTTCGCCCATTCCTTACCTTATACTGTTATACGCAAGTCAAAAAAAGTATAAGGGGTGCGTTTATATGAATGACAAAGAAAATATCTTAGATCCCGGTCCGTTTTTTCATGGTACTAAAGCAGAACTGAAAATCGGAGACCTGCTTGAACCTTTGCACTTATCCAATTATCAGGATAAAAAATCTAACCATATCTATTTTACTGCAACATTGAGCGCGGCTAAATGGGGTGCTGAATTAGCAAGATCTAACTCAAAAGAGAGGATTTATATTGTAGAGCCATTAGGTGATTTTGAAAATGATCCGAACGTAACTGACAAACGGTTTCCTGGAAACCCAACGCGTTCTTATAGGTCTAAATCTCCTTTGAAAATAATAGCTGAATTAAGTTCATGGGAAAGACATTCCGATGAAGAAATAGATCATATGCTTACATCTTTAAAAAAGTTAAGTGAACAAGGACGAAATGTAATATACGATTGATTCTCACATTATTACAACACTCCCACCAAAGACATGAGCTAGTGGGGTAATTACAAGCTTATAACAGGAATGAGGAACTTTACATGAAGAAAATGGGGTTGCGTAAGCAGCTCTTTTTTCTTTGTTGAACTAACAGCGCATTTAATTGAAAGAGGAAAAAATTACATATATAAAATAAGGCAATACATTGTTAAGATTTGATAGGTAAAGTATTCTATGTAATATAATTGGAACGGTGACGTTTTTCCAACAATGAAAACGTTTTTTTTCTGACTGTGCAGGTTAGTGTAATAAGAAATTGAAATTATTTTTGGGGATAAAAATTAATCATAGAAAAGAAGATAAAAACAATATTGGAACAACTAGATTACCACAAAAAGACCGTATTACTGTATTAGAATATTTAGAACATAGAGAGTGGGGAGTGGCATTAGAACACCTATGTGCAACCATTTGTGAAGAAAATATTCTTATTTCAGAGAATGTTGTTCACCTGATTAAAGACACTTCACAACAAATGGATATTTGGGATGAGATTAAGGAAGAAATTAAAGATTTTATTTAATCATTATTCAAGAAACGGGTGCGATTGTTCAATATTCAGTCGCTTTACTTTTCTCTACCAATTGGTAATTTTTAACACTTAATAACTAGCCAATATTAAATAAAGAAAGAAGGAGGGGTATTCAAATGTTAGATACAGTATACGTTAGTATTCGTCATATGAATTTTTGGTTTGGAGAATATGGACTTTGTGATAAAAGCTGTAATGTTGAGATATCAATTTATTCAGATGCTAATAAGGTCAATAAATTGGGTTTTTTTGAAATTACCACTCAGATAAGTCTAGCTTATTTATATAACAACGAATTAAACCACGAAGAAGATTATGATTACAAGAAGGAAATTGAAGAATTTTTGAATGATGATTCTCAGATAATATACAATTATATATATCCGAGAGGTGATGAAGATTTAATATATCAGGTTGCCCATTTTGCCCCTTTAAACAGAAATAATCATAAACCCGTTTATATCGATATGTGGACTAAGCTTTCAGGTGAATTTGACATACATGAAATTAAGAATTGTGTAAAAATATTAGTTAAAGAGTTCTTCTCCGAAAATGTCTCAAATGTTCAATTTCTTGATATTCCAACATACGATGAAACTAAAAATGCATATGATGAGATTATAGGTATATTTAAAGATTAAAAAGTAAGGTATGAACAAAATTATAAGATTGTGAAGAAATATACTTAAAGTAACGGGGTGCTTTAGTTAAATTTCGATTCGCGAACTACTGACACTAAAATACCCCTAATTTAACCCTTGATCAACCCTAACTAAAAGGGTTTCAATATATTTAATTGCAAAGTTTCGCAAAAGAAAAAAGCCTCGGAATCCTTGAATTAACAAGTTTTCTAAGGCTTTTTTTTGTTGCTAAATGCAACGAAATTTTATTAACGAGAGTAGTACTCTACGATGAATGCTTCGTTGATTTCAGCTGATAATTCAGAACGCTCTGGAAGGCGAGTGAATGTACCTTCTTTTTTGTCAGCGTCAAATGTTAAGTAGTCAGGTACGAAGTTGTTTACTTCGATTGCTTCTGTTACAACAGTAAGGTTTTGAGATTTTTCACGAAGAGAAATCGTTTGACCTGGTTTTACGCTGTATGAAGGGATATCAACGCGTTTGCCATCTACTAAGATGTGGCCGTGGTTTACTAATTGACGAGATCCACGACGAGTACGAGCTAAACCTAAACGGTAAACTAGGTTGTCAAGGCGAGTTTCAAGAAGGATCATGAAGTTTTCACCGTGTACACCTTTCATTTTACCAGCGCGGTCGAATAGAGTACGGAATTGACGTTCGTTCATGCCGTACATGTGACGAAGTTTTTGTTTTTCTTGAAGTTGTAAACCGTATTCTGATAATTTTTTACGTTGGTTTGGACCGTGTTGACCTGGTGCGTAAGGGCGTTTTTCGATTTCTTTACCTGTACCGCTTAGTGAGATACCAAGACGACGTGATAATTTCCAAGATGGACCTGTATAACGAGACATATTGTTGTCTCCTCCTTTAAATTTGGTTTTTTTGTTGTAAAACAAAAACCAGTAGTACCCATTCTTATACGCATTTTATTTTCATGTATTTTCGCCTATGCAGCCGTTAGGTTACACAATACACCATCTATTTGAATCTGTTTAGTTATCCTAAAAAAATAGAGGAATAAAATACAGTAATAAGCTCATACCACTGCTGCGTTTATTTTACACAAATTTCATTGTAACTGCTTATTACATAGACGTCAATTATAACACTAACTATTTTCAAAAAAGAACTATAGTAAATATTTCCTTTATGTACACGATGCGAAATTTTAGAATAGTTAATGATACAGTGAGAGATGTAAAATGTAAAAGTAAAGTAGAATAACATAGTCAAAATGACACAAATTATGTATAATATACAATAAGTTAATAGTAATTGATTTGTACGTTATATAGAAAAGGTGATTTCATGACAGACCATTTACAAACGCTAAAATATATAAAATCAGATGTTTTGAGCATTTGGGTGAGTTCTAAAGAACAAACTGGTTTAAATGAGTATTTTCACCCATTGGAACAGTGTCTAAAGAAGCATTTTGGAATTGTGAATGTGGCATTCCTCGGTTTTGAAGGTAATTCTTTAATACCTGTAGAAGAGATGGCTACTTTAACAATTGAAACGAAACTAAATGCTGTGTCATGGTTAATGATTGAAGCTAGTTTTTATCAACAGAAAATGGTAAAAATCCCTTATATATTAAAAGAAAAAGAAGCCTATTCGAAGATGACAGATATGGTTCTTTTCCAAGTAGAAGGTAGGAATCCAATAGGTGGGCTACTAGTAGAGGCAACAGATGCTTGGACAGACTTTATGACTTCTAATTACGGGGAAGAAAGTATAGAAACGCTTACGAAAGTTCTTCAGTTGATAAGAGAAAATTATGAAGTAAAAGTGAATGAAGATCAATTTAGAAAATTGTATAATATGACAGATTTATTTCATTCAACAATGGATATTGATTTAATTTTAGAAAACGTCTTAAAAAATATTAAGGATAATTTCCCCGAATTTAATGTGGAGCTTATACTATCGAATGATCAAGACCGCCATACGACTATCGATATTAAGCTTTTTGATTACTTATCTGAAAGGCCTGCGACTATTGAGGCTTTTGTCTCAGGAGAGCTGACGACGGAGCTTGCTAGCGATTTGAATTGCCGAGTTTTAAACGCCCCTATTAAAGGAAGACAAGCTATTTATGGCATTTTACAAGTAAGTGCACCTACAACGTATCTTTTTTCAACGACTGAAAAAGATTTTGTACGAATGCTAGCGCAAACATCAGGAAATGCGCTCGAAAATGCAAAATTATATCATCAGTCACATCGCCTTGTGAGTGATTTGCAACTCATCAATGAAACATCACATCGTTTAAATATGAGGATAGGCATTAATGAAATGTTACTTTTCCTTCAAAAGCAGTTAATGAAATCATTTCAACCAATGGAAGTTTGTTTCGCTTTTAAGCATAATGACACATTTGAAGTGACGGATGCTAGTACGGCCTTATTTAATACAGAAAAGGGTCAAACATTTATAAAACATGTTGAACAACATTTTAAAAGTACCAACGATCCACTATTTATTGCAGATTTCAGCCGTTTAACCCCTACTCATATTGAATATCGTTCAATTATGGCAATCCCGATTTTAATGGAAGAAAAAATAAATGGCTTTAGTATTGTGTTACACAAGGAGCCATATTTCTTTTCGTTTGATAGTTTTAAGTTAATGCAATCATTAATTCATCACTCTTCTTTAGCAATTGCAAACTCAATATTACGACATCAACTTCAGGAAATGGTAGATTTAGACCATTTAACAAAATTGTATGCAAGAAGTTATTTAGACAAGTATGTAGAAAAGTCACTTATTAATGATCAATCTGGGATGTTCCTACTCATTGATATTGATAATTTCAAACGTGTGAATGATACGTATGGTCATCAAATTGGTGATAAGATTCTTATGCAAATTGCGGTACAGTTAAAAGAAATGATTGGAGCTCGCGGTATTTGTGCACGCTGGGGTGGAGAGGAAATGTCTGTGTATGTTCCGAATATTGATGAGAAAGAAGCAATCGAATTGGCTGAAGAAATTGTTGCAGTAATTCCAAATACAACAGATCCTCGGGTGACAATTTCAGCAGGTCTCATAACATGGGATGAACTGTATCGTCCACCGTTTCAATCTGTTTTCCTACATGCAGATACAGCGCTGTATGAAGCGAAAAATAGTGGTAAAAATCGATTCTGTATGCATGATCGACCGTATCAAATAAACTAATAATTCGCTCCTGAAATTAGGGGTGACATCTCGGTGGAGGGTGGACAACTCTTTCGGAATCGTGGCTCATCGGACGCCACAAGGAAAGTGCTCAGAATGAAAATAGACTTCACGAAATTAAATGTCATCCATTTTTTTGCAATGAAATACCCTGAAATGACAATAAATCATTTCAGGGTATTTTTTTTATAAATGGGAGAGTAAGGTTACTACGAATAGCTCTAATCCCTCTTGATCTTCCTTAGAAAAGCGATTAACGATTGGGCTATCGATATCAAGAACACCGATGACCTCTCCTTCTTTTTTCAAGGGAATCACGATTTCGGATTGGGAAGCGGCGTCGCAGGCAATGTGACCAGGGAAGTCGTGTACGTCTTTTACGACCATTGTTTCTGCTTTACTTACTGCTGTTCCACATACCCCACGTCCAATTGGTATTCTGACGCATGCAGGTAAGCCTTGGAATGGCCCTAATACAAGTTGCTCTCCTTGTAATACATAAAAACCAACCCAGTTAATGTTCGGCAGAAACTGATTTAGTAATGCAGAGGCGTTACTTAAATTAGCAATGCGATCGCTTTCTCCTGTAAGTAGGGCATCTAATTGTTTGGCCAACGTATTATATTGCTCGGCAATTGGCCCTTCATAATTAATTTGAGTAAACATAAAAGCACCTCGTTTGAAAGTTATTATTTTGGATATATAACATTAAAGTGTTGATGCAAATCAGCAACACTATGAGCATCTGAACCGAAAACCATTGGAAGCCCAATAGATTTACTATAGTCTATGAAGGAAAATGGTGGATAAGTTTCCTGACAATATGTTTTACTTAATCCAGCGCTATTTAAATCTAACTCATAGCCTTCTTCCTTCATTACATCTAAAACTTTTCGAATCTGCGCAGAATCATCAATCTTCACTGTATGTGCTAATTGGAATTTGTGAATAAGTGAAGGATGCCCAATGCGCTTAGGCTTGTATTGTCCTAAATCTGCTTTAATGGATTGTAGGACGGTATCGTAATATAAATTATACACTTGTTCAATAGAGCCGACTTTCTTTGCAAAAGCCATAAAACTTTCTGGAGAAAAGTCTATGCATTCAAAGGTATTGTCCCATTGTAAAAAATGAACTGATAAAATAGAATCATCTAAAAAGTGTCCGTATGTATCAAGAAATTGACGAGTTTCTTGTTCAAAGCCTTGAATATAGTCGACCTCTAGCCCTATATGAATGCGAATGTCTTGTGCGTACTCCTTTTGAAGGCGTTGCAAATCTTCAAAATAAGGCATTAAAAATTCCGGATTCATACCACTGTCTTGCTGTGGTGTAGGGTCTACAAAATTCAATGGTAATGGTGCATGTTCTGTAAAGCTAATATCTGTGAAATCATGAGAGATTGCTTTTTCTATATACTGCTTAAATGAATCAGAGGTACCATGTGGACAATATGGGCTATGAACATGGCCGTCACATTTCATAAATACCACTCCTTTATATTTTTGGATAATACACTTATATTTGCGCATATTGTTCAAAAATTAAGTTATTGTTATTCTTAAAAGGCGTAATTACACAAAAAACACTCAAATTTTAGTACAAAAGGCGATAACATAGTATATAATAAATACAACTAGCCAATTCGTTTATTGTAGAATAGGAGGCTTACGATGGAGTATATCATCATTCCAGTTATCCTACTATTAATTTTAGCGATAGTAGGATTTATGATGCGACGAAAACATACAACAATCATTGCTAAACTTGAAAATGAAAAATCACAAATACAAAACAATCCCATAAATGAGGAAATTTCAAAAGTTAAATCTTTAAACATGAACGGTGAAACGGAGGAAATGTTTGAACGATGGCGTAATAGTTGGGATGAAGTCATCGATGTACATATGACAAAAATTGATTCACTCTTATTCGATGCAGAGGATCAAATCAATAGACTTCGTTTTAATAAAGCAACATTAATTGAACGTGAGATAGAAGATTACATTAAAAAGTGTGAACAAGATAAAGATAAAATCTTAGAAGAACTAAATGAATTAATTGGCAGCGAAGAAAAAAATCGTATTGAAATTGAACAATTAAAAGAATACTATCGCTCTGCACGTAAAACATTGTTAGCGCACCAACATTCATTTGGGGTAGCATTACCAGCTCTAGAGAAAAAACTGGAGACGTTTGTTCAAAAGTTTGAGGAATTCGATGTGCTTACTAGTGAAGGGAATTATTTGCAGGCACGGGAAATTGTTATTGGCTTAAACCAAGAATCACAACAGACATTTGAATATATCAATGATGTCCCAGCAATTTTGACTGAATTGCAAGTGAAGCTTCCAGGAGCGGTACAGGAGTTACGAAGTGGCCAGCGTGAAATGGAAGATCAATCCTATTATTTACAACATTTAGAGCTAACTGAAGAGCTTAATAAATTTGAAGAAGAATTTGTAACATTAAAAAGTGAATTAGCAGAGCTTAACTTAAATGTTGTTAAACCACGTGTTACGGATATAAATGAAGAAATTGATCATTTTTACGATCTTCTTGAAAAAGAGGTTATTGCTAAAAATTATGTTGACCAAAATTGTGATCGTTTATTAAGCTCAATCACCAATGTTATTAGTTCAACAAGATTAGTAAGTGATGAAGCAACTTTTGTGCAGCAAAGTTATCGCTTAAATGAAAAAGATGCTGAAATTCCAAAAGCTGCATTAAAGCAATTAGAAGCTTTACAACGTCGCTATGATTTATTGGCGATGCGTGTTAGAGAGGAAAAATCTGCATATTCAAGTTTACAGGAAGAATTGATTGAAATTAGTGATGAGCTAGAAAGGATTCATGAGGAGCAAGGTCATTTGTCAAATACGATGAAGAAGCTACGAATTGATGAAAACAAGGCTCGCATGCAAGTAGAAAGCTTAAAGAAAACATTACAAGAAACAGATCGTCTATTGAATAAGGCTAATATTCCAGGTATCCCTGAAGAGATGGATGCCCGTCTAGATGAGGCAGCAGAGCATATTTATTTAGTTATGCAAAGCCTGCAAGAGGTGCCTCTCAACATGGGAACAGTTCATAATAATTTAAATGCCGCAACACTTTGTGTAGAAGATGTAAAAACGAAGTCGCATGAATTAATTGAAAATGTAATGCTGATTGAGCGCATTATTCAGTACGGTAACCGTCATCGTGCAACAAATCCAAAATTGAATTCTCGTTTAAAAGAAGCAGAAGGATCTTTCAATCAATTCCGTTATTCCAAAGCATTAGAAGAGGCTGGAACAGCAGTTGAAGAAATGGAGCCAGGTGCTTTAAAGCGAATTCAAGAACTTGTGGCTGAAGAAACAATATCAAAATAGTCAAGTATAATAAGAAATTACAGCAGCTGTCTAAAAGGTATAGTTATTACTTTTTAGACAGCTTTTTATTAAGATACGAAGTAAGCGCCCTGCTGGAACGGAAATCACCCCCTCGTTGTAGATATAAAAGCTAAAGATGGAACATCAAATGAGGCGGAGACTTTAATTATTTTTGATTCGAAATGATGAAAAATAGAGGTGTTCAACATGCAATTTTATAGTCGGGAAATGAATGAAATGCATGCGACTGATATATTAAATTGGAAATATGAAGAACCATATGATTTTTACAACAATGAACTTTGCGACGAATCTCTAAAAGAATTTCTTGAAAGTCCGTATTATTCTATTGTCAATGATCAAGAAGAGCTAGTCGGTTTTTTCTGTACAGGAACATCTGCACAAGTACCTAAAGGACATGACTATGGTGCATATATAGACGAATGCATTGATATTGGAATAGGGATGAAGCCTGAGTTAACAGGAAAAGGGTATGGTGCAGAGTTTTTTTCATTTGTTTTAAATCATCTACAACAAGAAAAAAATTGTCCTCTTCGTTTAACAGTAGCTACCTTTAATGCAAGAGCCATTCACCTATATGAAAAATTAGGCTTTAAAAAAGTTATGAATTTCACAGCTTCAACTGAATTTATAACAATGGAGAAAGCTTAATGAATCAGCCAGTCAATTAAGAAAAATTTGTGGGATTGCTTGTTTTTCTTGAACTACTAGTGTGAAATTAGCTTACAATATAGTTAAATATAGCAGCGTTAGCTTTTACTGAAAGTAGAGGGTGACATTAAAAAAACATGCTATGTGTATAAGTTGATCTTCGTTACGACTGGGCGACTCCTCGGGGATTAGCGAAAGCAACAAATGTTTTAACTGTGCGAAAGCAAAGCGGCAGCTACAAAGCGCCCAGGAACGGAAATCAACTACACGTTAGGGTGATGAGCCTAACAATGCAGAAATCAAATTTTTTTGCTGCTTAATTTTTAGTTAGAAACGTTCATAGCAAGTCTTTAAGATGCCACTCTAAAAAGGGTGGTTTTTCACATTAAAAGCAAACAAATAGGTGATTAAATTAGGATAATTGTTAAAGTTAGTAGTCAATCGCTGAAGATTGCGTTATGATAAATACCGTTAAATCAACGTTTTGAAAGTGTGTGATAATAATGGAAGTTAATACAATCTATTTAGACAACAGTGCAACAACAAAACCTATAAAAGAGGTTATGCAAGCATTTATGGTAGTGAATGAGCAGTATTATGCCAATCCTGCTTCCATTCATGCAATGGGTGTTGAATCAAATGAATTATTAATGCGTGCACGTGAGCAAGTAGCAGATATTTTGCATACAGAAGCAAAAAATGTGCTATTTACATCAGGTGGTACTGAATCCAATAACACGGCTATATTTGGTTTAGCACGTAGCAACACACATAAAGGAAATCATATTTTAACAACTGAAATTGAACATCCATCTGTCCTAGAATCTGTGAAGCAGCTTGAGCAAGACGGTTTTGATGTGGAATACTTGCAAGTAGATGAAAACGGAGTTATTTCTTTAGAGGAGCTTCGCGCAAAAGTGCGGAAGGATACCATTTTAGTAAGTATGATGCATGTAAATAATGAAATGGGCGCGATTCAACCAATTTTTGAAGCTGCAAAAATTATTCATGAATCGAGTCGTGCAGCTTTTCACGTAGACGCTATACAAAGCTTCGGGAAGTTACCGATATCATTTAACGATGACGAGGGTCCAGACTGTATTTCAATTTCTGGTCATAAAATTCATGGCTTTAAAGGTTCAGGTGTACTCGCATTCCGTAAAAAAATGAAATGGCAACCGTATGCACTTGGCGGAGGGCAGGAATTTGGTTTGCGTAGCGGAACAGTAGCTGTACCGCAAGCTGTAGCCTTATCAAAAGCAGCTCGAATAGCGATAGAGACGATGAATGACCGTGCAAAAAAATATCGTCAATGGTATGAAGAAATATGCACTCAATTACGTGGATATGGAGATGAAGTGCATATTTTATCAACACCAAAAGGAGCTGCACATATTTTATCTTTTAGTATTCGCGACTTAAAAGGTGAAGTCATTATCAATGCATTGCAAAAACGTAATGTAATTGTATCGACATCGAGCGCATGTTCATCGAAACAGACAAAAACAAGTCATGTTGTTGAAGCTCTAAATATCGATGAGCATTTTAAAAATGGTGTTATTCGTATAAGTTTTGGCGCACATGTAACAAATGAAGATATTGTAAAGTTTAAACAAGTATTAGATGAAGTATTGACGGAACTAAAAGGAGAATTTTAAAAATGATTTGGAAAGAAATTTTAATTCGATATGGAGAGCTTTCTACAAAAGGTCGCAACAAGATGGATTTTATTCGTCGTTTACGAGAGAACATTCGTCATGCGTTTGCGGATTTAGGACATTTACACATTCGCACAGAGCGTGATCGAATGTTTATAGCCATTCAAGATGAAGCACAAATGGACGTACTATTAAAAGGTTTACCTAAAATTTTTGGTATTCAATCATTTAGTCCTGTGGCTGCATGTGAAAAAGATATCGAAGCCATGAAAAAACTAGCCATAACAATTATGGATACATTTAAAAATGAGCAGCTTACATTTAAAGTAGAAGTAAAGCGCACAGATAAAACATTCCCGTTAGAATCACATGCCATTCAACGCGAAATTGGTGGTCATGTATTACCACAATATCAAAATTTATCAGTAAAGGTGAAGAAGCCTGATATCGAACTTCGCGTAGAGGTGCGTCATGATGCAACATATATGATGGCGCAAGTTATTCCGGGTGCAGGTGGAATGCCTGTAGGCTCGAATGGTAAATCTTTATTAATGCTTTCAGGTGGTATCGATAGCCCAGTTGCCGGTTATTTAATGATGAAACGAGGAGTGCGCTTAGAAGCGATTCACTTCTTTAGCCCACCATACACAAGCCAAAACTCATTGGAAAAAGTAAAGGTACTTGCTAATGAATTAACGAAATTCGGAGCGAGTATACGTTTACACGTTATTCCTTTCACTGAAATTCAAGTTCTTATTAAAGAAAAAGTACCATCTAATGTATCGATGACAACTACTCGTCGTATGATGCTAAAAGTTGCTGACAAAGTACGTGAAGACATTGGTGCACTAGCTATAGTTACAGGTGAAAGTCTTGGGCAAGTAGCGAGTCAAACTCTTGAAAGCCTTACAGCTATTAATGCAGTAACGAACACACCGATTTTACGTCCATTAATCTCATCAGATAAATTAGAAATTATCGATATTGCTGAGAAAATTGGCACATACGAAACGTCTATTCAGCCATTTGAAGACTGCTGTACAATTTTTACTCCTGCAAGTCCAAAAACAAAGCCAAAGCTTGAAAAGGTTGAGCATTACGAAAGCTTCTCGGATTTTGATGAACTCATCGAACGAGCAGTGAAAAACCGTGAAGTTTACATTTTCCCGAAAAAAGAACAAGATGCCGATAAATTTGCGGATCTTTTATAGAAGAACCTTGCGAATTCATAAGAGCCGACTCAAAAGTACATTTTGAGTCGGCTTTTTTAGTCCATTTCCTTCTGAGGTACAATTTACCTGAAATATTTTTGTATTAAAAATCTAAAATCGCACATTCTATATTCACAAGGAGGTGAGAAACACATGGCAAACAACAATAACCGCAGTTCAAATCAACTTGCTGTACCTGGTGTAGAGCGCGCACTTGATCAAATGAAATACGAAATTGCACAAGAATTTGGTGTTCAATTAGGAGCTGACGCTTCAGCTCGTGCTAACGGTTCCGTTGGCGGTGAAATCACTAAACGTCTTGTACAAATGGCAGAATCTCAATTAAAAGGTATGCCGAACAACCAATAATTGCTTAATTAGCAATTATTAAAATTAAAACCAGTGACCGTAAAAGGCACTGGTTTTAGTTTGTTTAAAATGTTTATTTTTTATCCCGTATTAACGGGCAGTAATTTAAAAACCCGATTGAAAGACGCCCCCTGATTAAAAGTTTCAATTTATCCTACAAATGCTTTAAATGTAGAGACTGTATTCGAAATATCTTCACTTTCGCAAATTGCGGAAATAACTGCTATTCCATCTGCACCTGCTTTAAATACCGTATGTGTATTCGAGCAGTTTATGCCTCCAATTGCAACGATAGGCAGCTCTGGGTATTGTCCGCGAACTTGCTGTAAAAATTCAGTGCCACTAGGCGGTTTGGCGTCACTTTTAGAAGTAGTTGAAAAAATTGGACCAATTCCTACATAGTCAGCACCATATTGTAAAGCAGTTATTAATTCCGCTTGAGAATGAACAGAAACACCTAGTATCATGTTGCCAATTTTTTTACGTACCATTGACACAGGAAAATCTTCTTGGCCAATATGAACACCATCTGCTCTAAGTTTTATAGCTAGCTCTACATCATCATTAATAATAAACGGAACATGATACTGTTGACAGAGCTTTTGACATTTACGAGCAAAATTTTCATAGGCTCGTCCAGTAAGGGTATTTGGCCCTTTTTCACGGTATTGAAACATAGTAATTCCGGATTGGAGAGCTTTTTCTAATACAATTATTGGCTCCTGATTGAAAACATTACCTGTACCCATAATAAAATATAGCTGTAAATCGTCACGTTTCATGTATGATCACCTCGCAGGAATCCTTATACTGTTGATAAGCAAAATGATTTGTTGGACCATGGCCATTCCCAATAGATAAATCATGAGTTATTGCTAATTGAATAAATTTTTTAGCTTCCTCAATTGCCTTTTCTATAGGTAGCCCAAGGCCAAGAAAAGCAGTTAATGCAGCGGAAAATGTACAGCCTGTACCATGCGTGTTTGCTGTTGCAATACGAGTAGATTGCATAGAAAATGATCCACCATCTTGAAAAAATACATAATCAGTAGCATGACATATATCCTCTAAATGACCGCCTTTCATAACGACGCATTGAACACCTGTCTGTAATAAAATCTGGGCTACTTCTTTAATATCTGCTATAGAATTAATTTTTCTTCCAGAAAGGGTTTCGGCCTCAGGAATGTTAGGTGTTACAATTGTTGCTAAAGGTAGCAAATAATTTCGTAATGCCTCAATTGCTTCTTGCTGTAATAAGCTCTCGCCACCTTTTGCAATCATAACAGGATCTACAATAAGTGGAATATTTACTTCGGCTAAAATATGTGCAATTGATTGGATGATTTCGGAGGAAAACAACATTCCTGTTTTAATAGCACTAATTGAAAAATCCTCGATTAGCGCTTTCAGTTGTTTTTCAACAAAGCTCACTTCAATTGGTAAAACATCTGATACACCCAAAGTATTCTGGGCCGTTAAAGCTGTAATGACAGACGTTCCAAATACTTTTAATTCCTGGAATGTTTTTAAATCAGCTTGTATACCTGCACCGCCGCCACTATCTGAACCGGCAATTGTCGTTACAATATGCATTATTCTTCACCTTCCTTTGAAAGGCGATGTAGTTCATTCAATACAGCTATTTGAAAATCGCCAATGAATCGAGTAGAAGAAGCGGCTTTTTCTGCTAATTTTTTATAAAGTGATAATGTTTCTAGTAATTGGTCAAATGGTTGATCTCCTGCGGTGATAGAGGCACAACATATTGCACTCAATAAGCAGCCTGTTCCAGTAACTTCTGTCATTTGCGAATTTCCACCTGTAACCCATTGCTGAAGTTTGCCGTCAGTAATAAAATCCTTTTCACCGGTCACAATAACAATACAATTGTATTGCTGAGCTATTTTTTGTGCCTCCATTTCTAAAGAAATTGAACCACTACCACTATCTACGCCTTTTTGTTGCCAGTCTACATTGGCAATTGCTGCAAGCTCTCCGATATTGCATCGAATCGCCGCAAATTTTATTTTCTCCAATAATTGCTGTACCGTTTGTTTCCGGTAAGTCGTTGCACCGGCTGCAACAGGATCTAAAACAACCGGAATGCCAAGAATATTTGCTTTTTTCCCTGCAAGTAACATGGATTCTTTCATTCGCTCATTAAGGGTCCCAATATTGATCAATAAGCCTGAGGCGATTGTGACCATTTCTTCAACCTCATGACCGTCATCAGCCATGACTGGAGAAGCGCCTATTGCTAATAAGCCATTTGCTTGGAAATTAGCAACCACATAATTCGTTATGCAATGAATAAGTGGATTTTGTTTACGGATCGTTTGGAAAATCAATTTAAGTCCTCCTCGTTGGATGGACGTAAGCGTGCAAAAAAGGCCCTTTTTCGTGCAAAAAACACGTAAAAGAGCCTTTCATCAGTAAGTCGATGTGAATTGCTCCCTACGTCAGTATTAACTAACAGGTTCAAAGGGTCAGGTTTTACCTTCTCAACTCTTAATGAGTCCCCCTGCAATCATGCTTTTAGTTGACCAAAATGTACCATATTATTCATTCGCGTTCAATAGGGAGTTTTTTATTTTCATTCAGCAACTCTGTACGAAAGCGACGATTACGCCAATTTGAAATGAATAGAAGCAATACGTGACTGATGCCATATAGCGGAGCATGATAGTTGTCACGACTTTAATAAATTAGAGTGAATTCAATTGAAAATGATAAAAATTGAGTTTTATAATGGGCGTAACAAAAGGGGGCAATTGCCATGAAAAGAGAAGATTTAATCGCACCAGAATGGTATAACATTTCAGAAGAAATTGAAAAATATGCACAGGATCCTACGAAAAATGCATTATTAGTTTATAGCGAAGACGAGGAAATTCAGTACTTAACATATACAACTTTACTTGAAAAGGCGAATCAGGCAGCACATGTATTTACCTCCCAAGGTTTAAAAAAAGGCGATGTTATTTTAGTCATGGTACCGAGATCAGTGGAAGCATATATCGTGTATATTGCAGCTTTGAAGGCAGGTTTAACTATTATACCTAGTTCAGAAATGCTGAGAACTAAAGATATTGAATATCGAATCAATCATGCCGATGCAAAAGGAGTTGTTGCATTTGAGCCTTATATTGAACAATTTGATAATGTGGAAAATTTACAAGCAATAAAGCAATTTGTCATTGGTCATGCACATGAACCTTGGCAACCGTTGCTTGAAAGAATGCATAGCCAACCAACATCTTATATAAGCTCTACTCCAACTAAGAGTACAGACATTGCATTTTTAGCATATACAAGTGGTACAACAGGCAATCCAAAGGCAGCGGTACATACACATAGCTGGGGTTACGCACACTTGCGAACTACTTCACCAAATTGGTTAGGTGTTCAAGAGGGTGACATTGTTTGGGGAACAGCAGCTCCAGGCTGGCAAAAATGGATTTGGAGTCCGTTCCTCGCTACTTTAGGAAGTGGTGCAACAGCATTTGTTTACAAAGGTCACTTTGATGCGGCAACTTACTTTAGACTGATTGAAAAATTCAATATTAATATTCTGTGTTGCACACCAACCGAATATCGATTTATGGCGAGTCTTGAAAATTTACAAGATTTTAATGTAAGTACAATACGTCAGGCTGTGTCAGCGGGTGAACCTTTAAATAGTGAAGTGATAAAAGTATTTTCCGAAGTTTATAATTTACAAGTACGAGATGGCTATGGACAAACAGAGAATACATTACTTGTTGGTACAATGGTAGGGATGGAGTCTAGAATGGGATCAATGGGCAAACCTACTCCGGGTAATACTGTTGAAATTATAAATGATCTTGGAAATCCTGTTGCGGTTGGGGAAATTGGAGATATTGCTGTACACTGTGAAACGCCCGCGTTATTTAAAAAATATTTAAACGATCCAGAACGGACAAATTTACAATTTAGAGGCGATTGGTATATTACCGGAGATCGTGCATACAAAGATAATGATGGTTATTTTTGGTTTGAAGGACGCGGGGATGATGTCATTATTTCGTCTGGGTATACGATTGGACCATTTGAGGTAGAAGATGCATTGTTGAAGCATCCTGCAGTGAAAGAAACTGCCGTTGTTGCAAGTCCAGATGAGATTCGTGGAAATCTCGTGAAGGCGTTTGTTGTGCTCTGTGAAGGAGAAGTTGGTAATGAAACACTTATAAAAAAACTACAAAGCCATGTAAAAACTTTAACAGCCCCATATAAATACCCTCGTAAGATTGAGTTTGTTACTGAGCTGCCAAAGACCTCATCAGGCAAAATTCGTCGTGTCGAATTACGAGAGCAAGAAAAAATCCATTTTATCAAGCATCATTAATTTCCTAGGAAATAATGTCGAAAATCAAAGTTCCTGCTTTTTTATAATATTAGGTAATGTATTATAGGTTGAATAAGTTAAAGTTTTTGCAAAGTGTTGGAGATCAACTTCGTATTAGGGTGATAAGCCATATTATTTGGGGGAGACATCATTAGTTAGTTGGAAAATCAACCCTACATTATTTTAATGAACTTGGAAAAAGGTGCAACCTTAAGTAAACATGGCTGAATAGGTGCGAAAAGATTTTTCAAAAATATTTTTGATAAGCTGTCTCAGTTGCAATTAATTCCCTCCATTTAGTAATATTAAGTACATATGATGATTAGGAGGCGTTTATATGGCACAAGTAACATTTAAAAATGGTCAAGTAACACTTGTAGGGAACGAAGTAAAGGTTGGAGATCAAGCACCAGATTTCTCTATATTAGCGAATGACCTATCACCTGTTACATTAAAAGATTCAGAGGGGAAAATTCGTTTATTTAGCGTGGTACCATCATTGGATACTGGTGTATGCGATGCACAAACACGTCGTTTTAATGAAGCAGCAGCTGGCTTAGGTGATAATGTAGTAATCTATACAGTATCTGTTGACCTTCCATTCGCTCAAAAACGTTGGTGTGGTGCAGCAGGTATTGATGCTGTTCAAACAGTTTCAGATCACCGTGACCTGTCATTTGGTGAAGCATATGGTGTCTATATTCAAGAGTTACGTCTTCTAACACGCGCAGTATTTGTTGTGGATGCAAATGACAAAGTGACATATGTGGAATATGTTCCTGAAGCAACAGACCATCCAAACTATGAAGCGGCAATTGCAGCTGTCAAAGCACTAGCATAATTTATTGATTTTAGGCTAAGATATTACTAGACAAAGGGGCTGTGACAAGTTTTTGTCACGGCTCTTTTCTGCGTGAAAGGAAGTTGTGTATGGAAAACATCGAGAAGTTGTTTGGTATGCTAAATGAACATGCTGAAAAGATAGAAAAAGAACATAATATTACATTGCTAGAGGGTATTCTAGATGGCTTAGAGGCATGGCTAGGTGGGGAAGTTGATTTTTCACAAGAAGGTGCTACGAAGGAAGATGTGCGCAAAGCGATTCAAATTGCTGTTTTAAAGGGAATGCGAAAAGGCTCTCAGCCGAATCATCAGATGACACCAGATACTCTTGGGTTATTAGTTGGTTATTTTGTGGAGCAACTATTTGCAGATCGTCTAAAAACCGAAAAAATTTCGATTTTAGATCCAGCAGTAGGTACAGGGAATTTACTCCTAACAGTTATGAACTTATTAGACGAGAAAATAGAGGCAACAGGTGTAGAGGTTGATGAACTGCTTATTCGTATAGCTGCTGCTACAGCTGATTTGACAGAGCAGCCTGTTTCCTTATACCGTCAAGATGCGTTACAAGATTTATTAGTAAGTCCTGCAGATGCTATTGTTTGTGATTTACCAGTGGGATATTATCCGAATGAAGATATCGCATTAGACTATGAGCTGTGCCCTTCAGAAGGGTTGAGCTATGCGCATCATTTATTTATTGAGCAATCCATTAACTACACGAAGGATGGAGGCTATTTATTTTTCCTTGCACCAACGCATCTCTTTGAATCTGAGCAATCGAAACAACTGCATAAATACATTCAAAAGCATGCTTGGATTCAAGCAATTATACAATTGCCAGATACAATGTTCGCCAATAAAGCACTAGAAAAGAGCATTGTCATTTTACAAAAACAAGGTAAGGATTTCAAAGCCCCAAAAGAGGTGCTATTAGCAAAAGTACCAAATATGCAAAATAAACAAGCTCTAGCTATGTTCTTTGAAAAAGTGAATATGTGGCAAGAAGGGAAATAAGTAAAAAAAGGTATCCGAAATTGGATACCTTTTAGTTTATCAATAATAAAATATGTATCAATGAACAACTGTTGGTTTTCACCCTGAGTTTTCACACCCTAGAATAGGTGAAAAAGTTAAGCCGAAATAGTATTAATTATAATTAATACTAAAAAGATTCAGCTTAAGACTTCCTAATAGAAAAAAGAGAAAATTTTATGTTCCCTAGTGCTAACGTAGCGGCAGCAACAAAGCTCCCAGTCGTAACGGAAATCAACCCCCTCGTTTTTTACCAGAGAGCCATACTTTATTTAATAAGAACTTTAATCCCATTCACATATTAATTTTTCAACAACAAGAAAAAGGTATCCAATATTGGATACCTTTTATGTAATACAAAATTAATTTTCAGGTGTGCGGATAACAAGTACGTCACATTTAGCTGAGCGTACAATCGCTTCAGATACTGAACCGATTAGGAAGCGTTCTACTGCATTTAGACCAGTTGCACCACAGATGATTAAGTCTGCGTCTACAATTTTAGAAAGCTCTTTTGTAATGATATTTTTTGGTGAGCCATATTCAATTACAAGGTTAATATTTGTTAAGCCTTCTTCTTCAGCTTGCTTTTTGTAACCATTTAGTAGCTCTTCAGAGAATGCTTGAGCACGCTCTGCAATTGAACGGTCATATGCTTCAATAGCAGCGAAAGAACGTGTATCAATAACATTTACTAAATTTAATACAGCACCATCGTTACGTTTTGCTACGTCAATTGATTTACGGAAAGCGTATTCAGCTTCCTTCGAACCGTCTACTGCAACTACAATGCTTTTATATTTATTAGCCATTTGTATTACCTCCCTGATTTGTATATGTTGATTATACCAAATGATTTTCTAAAGGAAATACTTTCCGGAAGAAAAAATGTGAAAAAATGAAGACGTTTACAGTGATTCAGTTAATCATCATAACATAGGAGATTCACATTCCTCTAAGGTGCTGCGAACTCCAAAGAGCTGTACAACCTTCACTCTTATTAACTAATAAAGGGAATATGTTTTAATAAATGTCATCCTGGAAGAAAGATAATTGTAGGAAAATTACCACTTTATTAATTTGAATATTTAGCATTATAAAAATATTTTTAATTTTATCTATTATTATTTTAATTAAAGCATTTTTTGTTTATGTTTGGTAATATGGAAATGCAAGGGGTGCATCAATACATCGAAGAGTATGTAACAATATGTGCTTATTTTTTAGGTAATGGAAGGGGATAGGGAAGATGAAGATTGGTATTCCAAAAGAGATTAAAAACAATGAAAATCGTGTAGCCATGACACCAGCAGGGGTTGTTACATTAACAAATTCAGGTCATGAAGTGTTCATTGAAACGGGAGCAGGTTTAGGCTCAAGCTTTACAGATGCAGACTATGTTGCTGCAGGCGCTCATATTGTTGATACGGCAAAAGAAGCATGGGCGCAAGAAATGATTATGAAAGTAAAAGAACCTGTAGCGTCAGAATACGATTACTTCTATGAAGGTCAAATCTTATTTACTTATTTACATTTAGCGCCAGAGCTTGAATTAACGCAGGCACTTTTAAATAAAAAAGTTGTAGGCATTGCTTATGAAACTGTGCAATTAACAAATGGTTCTTTACCGCTTTTAACACCAATGAGTGAAGTTGCTGGTAAAATGGCAACACAAATTGGTGCACAATTCTTAGAGAAAAATCATGAAGGTAAAGGTATTTTACTAGGCGGCGTATCAGGTGTACCACGTGGTAAAGTTACAGTGATCGGTGGCGGTATAGCTGGAACAAACGCGGCGAAAATAGCTGTCGGAATGGGTGCTGATGTAACGGTAATTGATTTAAGCCCAGAGCGTTTACGTCAATTAGAAGATTTATTTGGCCGTGATGTACAAACATTAATGTCCAATCCATATAATATTGCAGAATCAGTGAAAAACTCAGATTTAGTAGTTGGAGCTGTTTTAATTCCTGGAGCGAAAGCACCAAAGCTAGTTTCTGAGGAAATGATTCAGTCAATGCAACCAGGCTCAGTAGTAGTCGATATTGCTATTGACCAAGGCGGTATTTTTGCGTCATCTGATCGAGTGACGACACATGATAATCCAACTTATGTAAAACATGGAGTTGTACATTATGCAGTAGCGAATATGCCAGGAGCTGTACCACGTACATCAACAATTGCTTTAACAAATAATACAATTCCTTATGCACTTCAAATTGCTAACAAGGGTTATAGACAAGCATGTGTTGAAAACGCTGCATTGAAACTAGGTGTTAATACAATTGATGGACATCTTGCTTACAAGGCTGTTGCAGATTCTCAAGGGTTGCCATATGTAAATGTTGATGAATTAATTCAATAAATAAAGTAATAAAAGGAAGCACCGTGTTTAATTATGGGTGCTTCCTTTTTATGTTGTTGAAAAACTATTCCCTTAGCAAAACGAGGGTTGATTTCCGTTCCAAGCTACTCGCTTTGTTGCTGTCGCTGCGCTTTCGCACAATCAAAACCCTCTGCTGCCGCTTCGTTAGCACTACGCCTTCGCGTAAAAAACATCTGTTGGCCCAAGCAGCTCATCGAACGCCCTCAGGAAAGCGCCCAGCTGGAACGGAAATCAACCACTCGTTTTGCCGGAGAGCGTACTTTAAACTAAAAGAGGAAGCACCATGTTGGTTGCTTCCTTCCTTTTCCTTAAATAAACTTACAGTACAATCAAATCTTTCGGGAATTTTGTAAGTATTTCTACGCCATCTTTTGTTACTACTACATCATCTTCAATACGGACACCTGTCACATCGGACTTATAGATGCCTGGCTCAATTGTAAAGACCATGCCTTCTTCCATAGTCATTTCATTTGCGCCTGTAACAGATGGGAATTCATGTACAGAAATGCCGAGTCCATGACCAAGTCGGTGTGTGAAATAATCGCCATAGCCTGCTTCAGTAATAGTATCACGAGCGATCTTATCTAAATCCATTGCACGAACACCTGGCTTCACAGCTGCAATAGCATTTGTGTTAGCAGATAGTACTGTGTTGTAAATTTCCTTTTGTGCTTCACTAGGTTCACCAAAGGCAACTGTACGTGTAATGTCAGAACAATAACCATCGTAAATTACGCCAAGGTCGAATAAGATCATATCGCCTTTTTCTATTTTTCGAGCACCTGGTTTACCATGTGGAGAGGCTGTTTTTGGACCGCTCAATACCATTGTCTCAAAGGACATCTTGCAGCCTTTATCCTGAATAGCACTTTCTATTGCTGTTAAAATTTCCATTTCTGTTTTGCCTTCTGCGATTTCTTTACAGCCGATTTCAATAGCATAGTCAGCTAGTGCAGCGGCTTTACGTAATTTTTCTAATTCATTTGCCTCTTTAATTACGCGCATAGCATTGATTTTTTCATCAAGGCGGACAAAACTTGCCTGTGGAAATGATTGTTGTAGAGCTTCTAAACGCTCTACAATAAGTTGACCTTTTTCAATAGCAAACGTTTGTGGATTAACATTACGAGCTTTTATCGCTTGTGCAAGAACTTCCATTGAATTTTCAGTATCTTGGTGGCCGATGACTTCATAAGACCAACCTGCATCCTTCGCATCTGGGATCTCCATTTTTGGACAAATTAAAAAAGGTTCTGCCTCTTTAAAAATCATCACGCCTAGCAATCTCTCATGTGGATCACTTTTAAAGCCTGAAACGTAAAAAACATTGTCTGGTGTCGTTACGAAAGCGGCATCAATTTGGTTTTGTTGTAAATAACTTTGAATTTCTTTAACCTTTGACATAAACAGTTCCTCCTCTTATTGCACTGAAAAATTTCCATGTGCTTGGCTAAACTAATAGCTTAACCGGGATGAGGCTTCGACTTTTGAGCGATTTATAACTCTAATTCGATGCTTCATTTTGTACAAATGAATAAATGTCTTCCCACAAGGTATGCTTTGTTGGGAAAGAATCTATTATTCTCTGTACAAGCATATCAAAAAAAGGGAAAAATCGCATGGATAGCGAATAAAAATGGTGTAGAACAATATGTACCGCAGGGAGGAAACGTAAATGGAAATTAGTTATCATGGACATTCTGTTGTCAAAATTCAATCAAATGGGAAAACAATCTTGGTAGATCCATTCATTAATGGGAATGGACAAACAGATTTAAAGGTTGCTGAGGAAGCACCGGATATAATCTTACTTACACATGGTCATAATGATCATGTTGGTGATACAGTGGAGCTTGCAAAGAAAAAAGATGCACTTGTCATTGCGCCAAACGAGTTAGCCAATTGGATTTCTTGGCAAGGAGTGAAAGTGCACCCGATGCATATAGGGGGAGCCAAGGAATTTGATTTTGGTAAAGTGAAGTTTACGCAAGCTTTCCACGGTTCGTCATATGTAACTGAAAATAACGAAATTATTTATATGGGAATGCCTGCTGGAATTTTACTATTTATCGAAGGATTAACAATTTATCATGCAGGGGATACAGCTTTGTTTAGTGATATGAAACTAATTGGAGAACGCCATCCTATTGACATTGCATTTTTACCAATTGGTGATAATTTTACGATGGGTCCAGAAGACGCAGCTTGTGCCGTGTCATTTTTGAAGCCGAAAATTGTCGTACCAGTTCATTACAATACATTCCCACCAATCGAGCAGGATCCACAAATTTTTGCGGATTTAGTGCAAAATGCAGAGGTTCAAATTTTAAAAGCGGGTGAAAAAGTAAACTGTTCCTAATCAGTGACACTGCTGTACTATATGAGTTGGCACCACGTGCGTAGTTGAAACGATGGGGAAAGTATAACAAATTCATCACTTTATATTAAATATTTTTATAAAAAATATGGTACACTAAGAGCAGAATTGATGATTGAGAAATAGGTGATATTTTGTCTACAAAACATGAGAGAATTTTACAATACATCGAATCATTACCCGTTGGTGATAAAATTTCAGTACGTCAAATTGCAAAGGAAATGCAGGTGAGTGAAGGAACGGCATACCGTGCTATTAAAGAAGCGGAAAATCGTCGTTTAGTAAGCTCTATTGAACGTGTTGGAACAATTCGTATTGAGAAGAAAAAGAAAGAAAATATTGAGCGATTAACCTTCGCAGAAATTGTAAATATTGTAGATGGCCAAGTTTTAGGTGGAAAAACAGGTCTACATAAAACGTTAACGAAATTTGTTATTGGTGCCATGCAATTAGAAGATATGATGCGTTATACAGATGCAGGAAGCTTGCTGATCGTTGGTAACCGTTTTAAAGCGCATGAAAATGCACTTCGAGCTGGTGCAGCTGTTTTAATTACAGGGGGCTTTGATACAACTGAGGAAAACAAATTACTTGCAGATTCCTTGGACTTACCGATCATTTCAACAAGCTATGATACCTTTACTGTGGCAACAATGATTAACCGCGCAATTTATGACCAATTAATTAAAAAAGATATTTTATTTATTGAAGATATTTTTGTGCCGATGACTGATACTTCTGTTCTTCGAAATGATGAAACAATTCAACATTTCCACAAGCTAAATGAACGAACAACTCATGGTGCATTTCCTGTTGTGACAGCAAACAATAAGCTTGTTGGGATGATTACAGTAAAAGACGTTATCGGTCGCGAAGAAAACGAGTTTATTGAAAAAGTTATGACGAAAAATCCGATTGCTGGATCGATGAAAATGAGTGTTGCTTCTGCAGGGCATCGTATGATTTGGGAAGGGATTGACCTGTTACCAATTGTCGATGATGATAATATTTTGCAAGGTGTAATTAGTCGACAAGATGTACTAAAGGCGCTTCAGCTTGCTCAAAGACAACCTCAGCATGGTGAAACGATTGATGATTTAGTGAAAAATGAGATGAAGGTGCTTGGCGATGAAGAATTAATCGTAGAATTTAAAGTAACTCCTCAAATGACCAACCAATACGGGGCAATTTCTTATGGAGCATTTACAACTTTGCTAGCGGAAGTTGGTTCATTCTCATTAAAGCGTCGTAAACGTGGAGATGCAGTTGCCGAAAACATGACGATTTATTTCATCAAACCTGTGCAAATGGAAAGCACACTTACTGTAAAGCCTCGAATATTAGACATGAGTCGTAAGTTTGTGAAAATGGACTTCGAAGTGTTTAATCAACAAATGCTTGTTGGGAAGGCAATGATGATGTTCCAACTACTGGAACGTTAAGAAAACAGAAAAAGGGATGGTCTAGGGTACATGCTAGACCATCCCTTTCATTTCTTTCAGCGGGTGTCATGGAATTATGCCGAGGCATAATTGATTATTTATCGGTTAATACGGTACTCTTCTTCAACAAATTGACCGTAGTGACGAACCTTTTTAGTGTTTTCGACAATAACAAAGATGCCTAAAACGACAAGAATTGCTACAATAATAAATGTAAATAACCCTGGGAATAAATAAGCTTGGTTTAAACCAAACAAAAGAATAAATGCACCGAAACTTACATTGGCTTTACTCTTGTACCAATTTTTAGCGATTGGTAATGAAGAACGAAACTGTTTTGTTTTAAAATAAAAATAAAACACAAATGATATGATTATTGTAAATACAAATATTAAATTGAGCATAGTAAACCTCCTAGCATAACTAGTCATTATTGTAACGATTATTGAAGAAAAATGCTAACGGTTATTACTATCAAGTTGGGGGAAATTAATTTGAAAAGACAAATCATCGACACAATTGCTTCATATGAAACAATCATTATTCATCGCCATGTGCGACCAGATCCAGACGCTTATGGATCTCAGCAAGGCTTAAAAGAGCTTATTTTAGCAAATTATCCGGAAAAGAAAGTTTTTGCTGTAGGTGAGCATGATGAATCATTATCATTTTTAGTAAATCCCGATGACATTACAGATGAAATTTACGATAATGCTTTAGTTATTGTGACAGATACGGCAAATACAGAACGTGTGGACGATCAACGCTATATAAAAGGTAAAACGATTATTAAAATAGATCATCATCCAAATGACGATGCGTATGGTGATTTACTATGGGTAGATACGAATGCGAGCTCTTGTAGTGAAATGATTTATGAGCTTTTTGAGGAAGGGAAACAAGTAGCCAACTGGATTCTACCAGATGCCTCCGCAAGATTATTATTTGCTGGTATTGTAGGAGATACAGGACGTTTCCAATTCCCTAGCACGACCGCAAAAACGTTTAAAATTGCAGGGGAGCTTGTTTCATATGATTTTGATCGAAATCAAATTTTCGATGGAATGTATGAAATGGAGCAAAAGCTATTAAATTTACAGGGCTATATTTATCAAAATTTCAAAATGGATGAGTACGGAGCAGGACATATCAAGCTGACAAAGGAATTGCTAGCAGAATTCAATGTTGTACCGTCAGAGGCATCCCTGTTAGTTGGCTGTCTTGGAAGTGTGAAAGGTATTTGTGCATGGGTGGTCTTCATTGAAGAGGTCGATCAAATTCGTGTGCGTTTACGCTCAAAAGGCCCTGTTATTAACACTTTGGCGAAGGGATTTAACGGTGGTGGACATCCGCTCGCTTCAGGAGCTACAGCTTATTCATGGGAAGAAGCAGAGCGTGTTATAACGAGATTACAGGAAATTTGTAAGGCGTATCGATAAACATTTTTTCATACCTAGAAAGGAAGGGATTCATTTGACACATGTATATACGAAAATGCATACGAGTGCGGATTTATTGCAAAGTACGATTCGGCTTGAGCAATTGATCCCTTTTTTACAAGAGCAAAATACTCAGGCCTGTGCAATCGTCAATTCAAAATTGTACGGGCTTTTGCCTTTTTGTAAAGCATTGCAGCAAGCGAATATTCATGCTGTATTAGGGCTCTCGATAAACGTACAGTGGCAAGATAGAAAGGTTCCAATTGTGCTGTATGCTCAGACGCAAGAAGGCTACCAGCATCTTTTAAAGATTAGTAGTGCAGTTTCGATAAGAGAGGATAATACGCTTCCGTGGAAATGGCTTGAAGGATATGCGGCGGGCTGTGCGGCATTACTTTCTTCGGATGATTTAGTAGAAACTGAGGATTGGACAGAAGTAGCAAGTGCTTTAAACAAGGTATTTGGCAAGCATTTATTTATGGGAATTGCAAGACCAGCAGGAATGAAAGCCGAAAAAGAAGAAACGTTTGTGACGTGGTGTGAAACTATGAATATAACGTTAGTTGCCTCCCAAAGCTGTTATTTTTTACGACCAGAAGATCATTTCGCCTTTGAGGTTGCAAGAGCGATAGATTCAGGTGAAAAGCTTACTGATACAATGCAATCAGCTCATTTACAAGGATATTTCGCTCCGACAGAAGAGGAATGGCGAAGCTGGTTTGCTGATCATCCAGAATGGCTAGCATCTAGTGCAACGATGCTAGCGAGCTGTACGGCGGAAATTCCTGAAATGCACGTTCAAATGCCTAAATTTCCTGTTCCTACAGGTGAAACAGCCGAAAGCTTGCTTGTCAAAGAGACTTTTGCAGGATTGGCAGAACGATTAAAGCAAGCAGAGATTCCTAAAGTTTATCAGGAGCGGCTTCAATACGAGCTTGAGATTATTTGTTCAATGGGCTTTGCAGATTATTTTTTAATTGTTGCAGACTTTATGCACTTTGCTAAAGAAAATCGTATTTTAACAGGTCCTGGTCGTGGTTCATCAGCAAGTTCTCTTGTAGCTTATAGCTTATCTATTACGCAAGTAGATCCATTAGTTTATGGCTTATTATTCGAACGATTTTTAAACCCGGAACGTGTTACACTGCCGGATATCGATATCGACTTTGTCGACAGTAAAAGACAAAAAGTAATCCATTATGTCGCTCAGAAATATGGCAAGGCAAATGTGGCGCAAATTATTACGTTTGGCACTTTATCTGCAAAGGCAGTAGCTAGAGATGTTGCGCGTGTTTTTGGTTTTGACGCTGAAACGTTAGAGAAAATCTCGAAAATGATTCCCAATAAACCAGGAATAACATTGCAAAAAGCAGTAGCCGAATCACAAGGCTTACAAGGCTGGTTAGCTGAGGATGAAAAACATCGTCGTTGGTTTGAGGTGGCGTTAAAACTTGAAGGGGTGCCAAGAAATTCTTCCACTCATGCGGCAGGAATTGTGCTGTCACCTTCTCCATTAGTTAATACGATACCGATTGAAGAAGGGCATGATGGAATTTATTGTACGCAATGGCCGATGGGAGATGTAGAAGCCTGTGGACTTGTCAAAATGGATTTTTTAGGATTGCGCAACCTGACAATTTTAGAGCAAGTGCGTTGGTCAATTTATAAAGCCGGTGGTCCTTGGATAGAGTTTGAGCTTATACCGATGCAAGATGAAAAAACATTTCAACTTCTTCAAATGGGAGATACATTAGGGATTTTCCAATTAGAATCGGAAGGTATGAAGCAAGCTTTACGTGATATTCAACCAACCCATTTTTTAGATATAGTAGCAGTCAATGCGTTGTATCGCCCTGGTCCAATGGATTTTATTCCGATGTATGCTAGACGGAAAGCGGGAAGGGAATCGGTTACTATGCCTCATCCGGCATTAGAGCCCATTTTACGAGAGACATTTGGTGTCATAGTTTATCAAGAACAGATCATGCAAATTGCCTCGGTGATGGCTGGATTTACGATGGGACAAGCGGATTTATTGCGTCGAGCGGTAAGTAAAAAAAATCGTCAAGTATTAGAAGAGCAACGTACCGCATTTGTAGATGGAGCAATGAAGCAAGGCTTTGACGTCCATGTGGCGGAAGAAGTGTATGCATTAATTGTACGCTTTGCAGACTACGGTTTTCCTAAAAGCCATGCTGTCGCATATAGCGTTATCTCCTACCAAATGGCCTATTTAAAGGCACATTTCCCGCAAAGTTTTTATTCTGCGTTATTATCAAATGCAACAGGAAATGTGGAAAAAATTCTGCAACTTGAGAATGCGGCAAAAGAGAAAGGAATTTCGTTTTACCCGCCATCATTAAAACAAAGTACAAAATTCTTTACTGTTGAGAAGGATGGAATTCGCTACAGCTTGTCCGGAATAAAGGGTGTTCCCTATACATTTATAGAAAAAGTATACGCCTTACGCCAGGCGAAGCCAGAAGCATTGGATAATATATTTGACATGGCAGTTGCATTAAGCGCACAGCATTTTAAACCAAAAGTAATGGAGTCTTTAATTTTCGCGGGGGCTCTCGATTATTTAGATAAAGATCGTGCGGTACTGATAGCGACATTGGAGGCAGCTTTGAAGCATGCAGAACTGCTAAGACCAACTGAGGATATTGATATTGAATCGACTACTACCTTTAGCTTTGGTAAGCCAAAGTATATGGAAGCAGAAGCGATGCCACAAAAGGAAAAATTGCTACGTGAAAAGGAAAGTCTTGGTTTTTATATATCAGCCCATCCGGTTACAGAGGAAAGAGCTTTTTGGAATGAGGTAAATAGTACGTGCAGAGAGTTAAAACAAGCGCGTGACGGAACGTATGTCAAAATGCTTGGCATGATAGAAGAAGTGAAAAAAATACGCACAAAAAAAGGTGAGCAAATGGCCTTTGTTCAGCTTCAGGATGAGTTTGGAGCAATATCTGTAACCTTATTCCCTCAGGTTTTTCATCTTGTTCAAGAGCTGTTACTTGAAGATGAATTGCTTTACATTGAGGGGACACTTGAAAGACGCTTTGGTAAACCTCAAGTGAAAGTAAAACATGCGCAAGCGACGAAAAGAATATGAAATTGAAGAAAATATTAGAAACTGCATAAATTTTTTATGCAGTTTTTTCTTTACTTTTTAACAGTTATTTTGTAAGCTAGAGTCAATGTTCAAAAGTGGCCAGACCACTTTCGGTATGTATATGTAGCGACAGATACAATTACGCCAAGGCGAAATTGATAATAGGAGTTGATCGTATGGATAAAAAAACCGAACAAAAAAAAGTGTTTTTGGATATCGTCCAACAATTACGACAACTTATTAAAATGGAAGAAATACAGGCTGGAGAAAAACTACCTTCCGAACGAGTCCTTTCAGAGCGTCTAGGTGTCGGGCGATCCTCTGTGAGAGAGGCATTGCGAAGCTTAGAATTGTTAGGTCTTATTGAAACGAAACATGGGGGAGGTACGTTCCTAGCTTCCACGCATAAGCATCAGCTCGTAGAAATACTGTCGATGTTTATACTAGAAGATGAAAAATCGAAAAAAGATGTCGAATTAACGCGACAAATTCATGAAAAGGAAGCCATTCGCGTAATAAGTTGTACAGAGACTCTGCGAACACTACCGGTGTGGGACAGTTTTTTTGTAAAGCTAGAGATAGAGGATGCGATTAGTTGTCGAGATGTATTACGAGAAATAATCATCACGGCGGGAAATCGTCTTTCACTAAAAGTCTGGTTTCAGTTAGCAGCTTATGATGGTGACCGTTTAAATCGAAACTCAACAGAAGAAGAAAAATTGATCATTCAAACTATGTTGAAATCGATGCAGCTTGGCTATGAAAAAGAAGCACTAAAAGCTTACGAGCAATGGATGAAGACTTTACGAAGTAATTAGACAACAAAGGGGGAGTCAAACATGGCAATTCGCAGCATATTTAGTAAAAAGAAAGAGGACGGACAAGAAAAGGGGTTTCCAGAAGGACTTATGACAAAATGTCCAGAATGCCGTCACATTCAATTAACGAAAGAATTAGAAAAAAATAACAAAGTGTGTACAAAATGTGACCATCATTTCAAAATGACTGCACAGGAGCGCGTAGCATGTTTTTTAGATGAAGGTTCATTTGTTTCAATGGACGATCATTTACAAACAAGTAATCCTCTTAATTTCCCTGCTTATGTTGAAAAAATTTCAGCGGACCAACAAAAAACGGGATTAAACGAAGCCGTACTGACAGGTGTGGGTACCCTTGATGGAGAAGAAATTGTTGTAGCAATTATGGATTCTCATTTCCGTATGGGTTCAATGGGCTCAGTTGTTGGAGAAAAAATCACAAGTGCCGTAGAAAAAGCTACGGAATTACGAGTACCGTTTATTATCTTTACTGCAAGTGGTGGGGCGCGCATGCAAGAAGGCGTACTATCATTAATGCAAATGGCGAAAACGAGTGTGGCATTAAAACGTCATAGTGATCATGGACTATTGTTTATTTCAATATTAACGCATCCTACAACAGGTGGCGTTTCTGCAAGCTTTGCCTCTGTTGGAGATATTAATATTGCGGAGCCACAAGCATTGATTGGCTTTGCTGGTCGTCGAGTAATCGAAGAAACAGTAAGAGAAAAACTACCAAATGATTTCCAAACAGCGGAATTTTTATTAGCACATGGACAGCTTGATGCAATCTTCCATCGAAAAGATTTACGAAACCAAGTAGCAGTGCTTGTAAAAATGCATACAAAAGGAGGCGTGCAACATGTCTAAAAATTTAGCTTTTGAAGAACCAGTAGTACAATTACGTGAAAAAATTGATGAATTAAAAACGATTGCTACCGAGGCAGATGTAGATATGACAGGCGAAATTGAAAAGCTTGAAACACGTCTAACACAGCTAGAACAATCTATTTATGCAAATATGAAGCCATGGGATCGTGTACAGGTTGCTAGACATCCAGAACGACCAACAACTTTACAATATATAGAAGCTATGTGTGAAAACTTTATTGAGTTACATGGAGATCGTACGTTTGGTGATGATGCGGCTATTCTTGGTGGGATTGCTCTTTTTGAAGGTCAGCCAGTAACAATTATTGGACACCAACGAGGGAAATCAACGAAAGAAAACATTCGTCGAAATTTTGGTATGCCACACCCAGAAGGATATCGTAAGGCATTACGCTTAATGAAGCAGGCGGAGAAATTTAAACGACCAATTATTTGCTTTATTGATACGAAAGGTGCTTATCCCGGTAAGGCAGCTGAGGAACGTGGTCAAAGTGAAGCGATTGCTAGAAATCTTGTCGAAATGGCGGGCTTAACAGTACCAGTTATTTCAATCGTTATTGGGGAAGGCGGAAGCGGTGGTGCACTTGCATTAGGTGTAGCAAATCGTGTCTTTATGCTAGAAAACTCAACATACTCTGTAATCTCGCCAGAAGGGGCAGCGTCGATTTTATGGCGTGATGGTAGCCTTGCAAAGCAAGCGGCAGAAGCAATGCGTATAACAGCACCTGACTTAAAAGAGCTTGGCGTTATTGATGGAATTATCCCTGAAATAACAGGTGGAGCTCATCGCAATGTAGCAAAACAAGCACTTTATTTAAAAGAATGTATAAGCGACACACTAAAAACATTGAACTCTTTAAATGGCGACCAATTAATTGAAGACCGTTATGAGAAATTCAGAAAGATTGGACAATATACAGAAGCTTAAATCCATTTTTAGGTTTTTGGACATATAAATTTGCTCGTAAAGAGTTAAAAATTGTTTCTTTAAAAAATAAATAACCTAATGATGGAAGAATAAATAGTGCGAAAAATATTACCAAACACTTCAGAAAAATGTTAAATTCAGGATGTTTTTGAATGGAAAGAGTGTGTGAAAGCGCATTCTTTTTATTTTTTATGTAAAAGTTATGTTTTTGTAGCCTCAGAACACTTACATAGTTTGTTTTTTCATGTTAATGTGAATAATAATAGTATCTGCAGGAGGTTCGACAATGAAAAAAATTGCCGTATTAACAAGTGGTGGAGATGCACCAGGAATGAATGCAGCTATTCGTGCGGTCGTTCGTAAGGCAGCATATCATGGAATTAATGTTGTCGGAATTAAGCACGGCTATGATGGCTTAATAAAAGGAAGTATGGAAGATCTTGATTTAGGTTCAGTAGGTGGTATTATTCAACGCGGTGGTACACATTTAAATTCAGCAAGATGTCCTGAATTTAAAGAAGCCGCTGTTCAGCAACGAGGTATAGACAATATGCGTGAAGCTGGCATTGAGGGACTAGTCGTAATCGGCGGAGACGGTTCATACCGTGGAGCTATGGATTTAGTGAAAAAAGGCTTTCCTGTTGTGGGCGTTCCAGGAACTATTGATAATGACGTACCAGGAACCGAGTATACGATAGGATTTGATACTGCGCTAAATACGGTCGTGGAATCCATTGATAAAATCCGCGATACAGCAACTTCTCATGAAAATTCCTTTATCGTTGAGGTAATGGGGCGAGATGCAGGAGACATTGCTTTATGGGCAGGTCTGGCAGCCGGTGCTGAAACAGTTTTAATTCCAGAAGAAGATTATAATTTGGATGATATTGTGGCACGCTTAGACCGTGGTGCAGCGCGTGGGAAAAAGCATAGCATTATTATTGTCGCTGAAGGTGTCATGTCTGGTAGTGAGTTGGCAAAGCTATTATATGAAAAAACAGGAAAAGAGACGCGTGTTTCTGTTCTTGGACATATCCAACGCGGTGGTTCACCTACTGCGCGTGATCGTGTTCTAGCGAGTCAATTCGGTGCACATGCAGTTGAATTGCTAATGGAAGGAAAGTCTGGCAGGGCGGTAGGTATCCGTAATCATCAAGTGATTGACTATGATATGCCTGAGGCTTTCGAAAAAAATCATGAGGCAGATGTAAGCTTATATACTTTAATGAAAGAACTATCCATATAATTTGATATAAAAACGGAGTGGGCAGAAAATGAGAAAAACAAAAATCGTATGTACAATTGGTCCAGCAAGTGAGTCACCAGAAGTTTTAGAGAAACTAATTGAAGCAGGTATGAATGTAGCCCGCTTAAACTTTTCGCATGGTTCTCATGAGGAGCACGAAGTACGCATTAATTTAATTCGCGAAGTAGCACAAAAATTAGGGAAACCAGTTGGGATTTTGCTGGACACAAAAGGTCCTGAAATTCGTACGCATAATATGAAAAACGGAGAATTGCATTTAGCAGCAGGGCAAGTTATTGATATTTCAATGACGGAAGTTGAAGGAACAGAAACTAGCTTCTCTGTAACGTACGAACGTTTAATCGAGGATGTTGAGCAAAACGGCATTATTTTATTAGATGATGGACTTATTCAACTACGTGTATTAGCAAAAGATATGGAAAAAGGTCTTATTCATACGATTGTTGAAAATGCAGGTGTTTTAAAAAATAAAAAGGGTGTTAACGTGCCGGGCGTTTCTGTACAACTTCCTGGAATTACAGAAAAAGATGCACAGGACATTTTATTCGGTATTAAGCAGGGTGTTGATTTTATTGCAGCCTCGTTCGTTCGTCGAGCAAAGGATGTACTTGAAATTCGAGAATTACTTGAACAAAATGGCGGTAACCACATTCAAATTATCCCGAAAATCGAGAATCAAGAGGGTGTCGATAATATCGATGAGATCATCTTAGTTTCAGATGGGTTAATGGTAGCACGTGGTGATCTTGGTGTAGAAATCCCAGCAGAAGAAGTACCACTTGTACAAAAGAAATTAATTTTAAAATGTAATCAAGTAGGTAAACCAGTTATTACGGCTACACAAATGCTAGATTCGATGCAACGTAATCCACGTCCGACAAGAGCAGAAGCTAGTGACGTAGCAAACGCAATTATCGACGGTACAGATGCAATTATGCTTTCTGGTGAAACTGCAGCAGGACTTTATCCAGTAGAGTCTGTACAAACAATGAATAAAATCGCACAACGTACAGAAAATTCATTAGACTATAAGGCCATCGTCTCTACTCGTAGTCGTGAAAAAGAAGCAAATATGACGGAGGCGATTTCTCAGGCAGTAGCGTACACTTCGATTAACTTAGGTGTAAAGGCCGTGCTTGCACCAACAGAAAGTGGTAACACAGCTAGAATGATTGCAAAATATCGCCCAGGTGTACAAATTGTCGCGGTAACGGGTTCTGCCAATACAGCTCACGCATTAACACTAGTTTGGGGTGTATTCCCAGTTGTTTGCCAACGTGTTACGACAACAGATGAAATTTTAGAGCTAGCTGTTGATGAAAGCTTGAAACATGGCTTTGTAACGCATGGTGATGCAGTTGTTATTACAGCAGGTGTACCAGTAGGGGAAGCAGGTACTACTAACTTAATGAAGGTACACATCATCGGAGATTTGTTAGCGCGTGGTCAAGGTATCGGTAAATCTTCAGTAGTAGGTAAAACAGTTGTTGCTAAAAATGCAGCAGAGGCACTAGCTTATGATACAGACGGATGCATTATAGTAACGGTTGGTTCAGATCGTGATATGATGCCAGCGCTTGAAAATTGCATTGGTCTGATTACGGAAGAGGGCGGGCTTACAAGTCATGCAGCAGTTGTAGGACTAAGCCTTGGCATCCCTGTTATCGTTGGAGTAAAAGAAGCTACTACACTGATTCGCCACGGTCAAGAAATTACAATGGATGCTGAAACGGGAGTTATTTACAAAGGGCATGCAAGTGTTCTTTAATTTCTTTAGTAAATGTTTTTATCTATAACAAAAAGCTCTAGTGCAATTAATTGTACTAGAGCTTTTCTTATAAAGATGAAGTAAATAGCATTTTGCGGTTTATCACCGACATCTTGAGATGACCTAGATTTAAACAATATTTAACCAACATAAAAATAGTTCCCTCATGGAATGAGAATTTACTATAAAAATAATAACGTCGTCTTCTCTTTAATAGGGCCGATTGTTTTTTTATGAAACTTAATGGGCTATAATAACGTATATAAGGTATAGCGTTTTCAGCTAGAAAGGAGAAAAATATGAGAAAAATTTTTCTTGGTTTCATTGTCTATGCATTAGCCGAGTTGGCGTTATTAATAGTAGTTGGTCAAAATATTGGTATTTTAAATACATTACTGCTTATAGTCGCTACGAGTATTATAGGTATTTATGTAGTGAAAAATAAAGGTATGAATTCTGTGCAAAAGGTTAAAAATACGATAGCACGAGGAGAGGCTCCAGGGCCAGCATTAGTTAACACAGTTTTGAATTTTAGTGGTGGTGTACTACTAGTATTACCAGGTTTTATAACAGATCTTGTTGGTTTATTATTGTTACTGCCTTTTTCTCGCAAAATGTTCCAACCAATCTTTTATTATTGGATGCGGAAAAAAATGAAAAAGGGTCAATTTATCATCGTTCAAAAATAGCATTTTCCTTTAGTTTAACTGCCAAAAATAAAAATATGGGGCTAAGTAAAATGCCGTAAAAACCAAATAATAAAATAGAGGCAGCACTGATGAAAAAGGTGTGGAAAGTCCGTAATTGTAATGTGTTTGACCAAAGCATGGAATCAGCTAGCTGCCTTGTTAATTGAACGAAGAGATATAAAAGTAAAATAGCTACACATAAAAAGGTATTGCCTTTTAAGTAAAAATAAATGCTCATGGGTACAAGAAATACACCAATCCCAAAGAACGGAAGTACATCTGCAAATGCAACTATAAAAGCTTTGATGATGGCTTGTTCAAATTGAAGAATCATGAATACCGCACAAAGGATGAGTAGAGTAATTGTGAACAGTTGAAACTCCACATACAAAAAGTAATGAAATAGCTGCATAATTTTAGAAAAATGCGACTGCCACTCATTGCGAAATTTCTTGGGCACATATTGAAAAAACCAATACCGGGATTTGCGAGTTTCCAATAGGGCAAAATAGTAAGCGACAAGGAATATAAATACTTCAATTACATGTTTCATTAATAGTTGGAAAATGTTTGCCATGTATAAAAAGATTGAATCGAAAATAGAAAGCGATTTTTCCTTTAAAACTTGGATAAACATTGATTCATATTCGTTGAAAAGTGGGAAATTTTGTAGTGTATCTCGGATTTCAGGGAAGATAAGAATAATACTGTTTATAGAAATGATAACGAGAAGAAAAATGCAAGTTAGAATAAGTGCTTCCACGATAATTGCTGCAAGCCAATAGGCAATCCTACAATAAGAATGAAGAAATTTTATGATAGGATACGTAGAAAAAGACAAAAAAATCGCGAGAGATACAGGTAATACGAACCATAATATTGTTAAGTAGAATATAAAAAACAAAACACTTATAGTTCTTTCGTATGAAAAATATTTAATATTCCTCATTTTTACAAATTCACCCCATTTCAATTGATAAATTAATGTCAAAATGCGAAAAAGAATCTCTTTCAGGCGTATATATAATCGCTCATGCACCTTTTTCTTTATTCGGAGGTTTTTCATTCACAAAGCTGTCAAAAATGATTATAATAGCAATTGTAAGCGATTTACTTAATGGTTCATATGAGCAAAAAACGTAAATGCGACCTAATAACTGCATTTACAACTAAAAAATATAAATATGAGGGAGCGATAATTTATGTCAGCAACTAAAGGTTTAGAAGGTATCGTAGCAGCGGAATCTAAAATCAGTTCAATTATCGATGACACACTTACATATGTTGGTTACAACATTGATGATTTAGCAGTGAACGCGTCATTCGAAGAGGTAATTTATTTATTATGGCATACTCGTTTACCAAAAGCAGACGAGCTAGCTGAATTAAAACAACAATTGGCAGACAACATGTCTATTCCGCAAGCAATTGTAGACCAATTCAAAACATACCCACTTTCAACTGTACATCCAATGGCTGCACTACGTACTGCAGTATCTTTACTTGGTGTATTCGATGAAGAAGCGGATGTTATGGATACAGAAGCTAACTATCGTAAAGCTATCCGTTTACAAGCTAAAATTGCAACTGTAGTTACTGCATTTGCGCGTGTTCGTAAAGGTTTAGAGCCAGTTGCTCCAAAACCAGAATTAGGATATGCTGCAAACTTCTTATACATGCTTAAAGGTGAAGAACCAGCAGCAATCGAAGTTGAAGCATTCGACAAAGCGTTAGTATTACATGCTGACCACGAATTAAATGCATCTACATTCACTGCACGTGTTTGTGTAGCTACATTATCAGATGTTTATTCTGGTGTAACTTCAGCTATCGGAGCATTAAAAGGACCACTTCACGGTGGTGCAAACGAGCAAGTTATGAAAATGTTAACTGAAATCGGCTCACTTGAAAACGTTGAATCTTATATTCAAAATAAATTAGATAACAAAGAAAAAATCATGGGCTTCGGTCACCGCGTATACCGCAAAGGCGACCCACGTGCACCACACTTACGTGTAATGTCACAAAAATTAACTGAGCTAACTGGTAAACCAGAACTTTATGAAATGTCAGTTAAAATCCATGACATGATCGTAGAACAAAAGAAATTACCTGCAAACGTAGACTTCTTCTCTGCGTCAGTGTATGATTCTTTAGGTATCGATCATGACCTATTCACACCAATTTTCGCAGTATCACGTACTTCTGGTTGGGTAGCTCATATTCTAGAGCAATATGCTAACAACCGCCTAATCCGTCCACGTGCAGAGTATGTTGGACCAGGCATGCAAAAATATGTTCCAATCAGCGAGCGCTAATTCGGAAAATATGCTAGAATATTTGGGACTGTGTTACATAACACAGTCCTATGATTATGAATTTAGGAGGCAACATCAATGTCAAACAAAATTGTAGTTGAAAATGGCGTACTTAATGTACCAAACAATCCAGTGATTCCTTTCATCGAAGGTGACGGAATTGGTCCAGATATTTGGGCTGCAGCATCACGCGTAATCGACGCAGCAGTAGAAAAAGCTTACAACGGTGAAAAGAAAATCGAATGGTTAGAAGTTTTAGCTGGTGAAAAAGCATTCAACCAAACTGGTGAATGGTTACCACAAGAAACTTTAGACAAAATCAACGAATACCTAATCGCAATCAAAGGTCCTCTTACTACTCCAATCGGTGGTGGTATCCGCTCTCTAAACGTAGCATTACGTCAACAACTTGACCTATATGTATGCTTACGTCCAGTACGTCACTTTGATGGAGTACCTTCTCCAGTTAAACGTCCAGAAGACGTTGAAATGGTTATCTTCCGCGAAAACACAGAAGACATCTACGCTGGTATTGAATTCGAATCTGGCTCTGAACAAGCACAAAAAATCATCAACTTCTTACAATCTGAATTTGGTGTTAACCAAATCCGCTTCCCAGAAACTTCTGGTATCGGTGTAAAACCTGTATCTAAAGAAGGTACTGAGCGTTTAGTACGTTCTGCTATCGAATATGCTATTAACCATAAACGCCCATCTGTTACTTTAGTACACAAAGGTAACATCATGAAATTCACTGAAGGTGGATTCAAAAAATGGGGTTATGAATTAGCTGAAAAAGAATTTGCTGATCAAACATTCACTTGGAACCAATATGATGCTATTAAAGCTGAACAAGGTGAAGAAGCAGCGAACAAAGCACAAGCTGACGCTTTAGCAGCTGGTAAAATCTTAGTTAAAGATTCTATCGCTGATATCTTCTTACAACAAATCTTAACTCGTCCAAATGAGTTCGACGTAGTTGCTACAATGAACTTAAACGGTGACTATATCTCTGACGCATTAGCTGCACAAGTTGGTGGTATCGGTATCGCTCCAGGCGCAAATATTAACTATGTAACTGGACACGCGATCTTCGAAGCTACTCACGGTACAGCTCCAAAATATGCTGGTCAAGATAAAGTAAACCCATCTTCAGTATTACTTTCAGGCGTATTAATGCTTGAGCACTTAGGATGGCAAGAAGCAGCTGATATGGTTACTAAATCTGTAGAGAAAACAATCTCTTCTAAAGTTGTAACTTACGACTTCGCTCGTTTAATGGACGGCGCTACAGAAGTAAAATGTTCAGAATTCGCTACTGAATTAATCAAAAACCTTTAATTTTCTATTTTAAATAGAAATTATAGTTAAAGCGGATGTATATTCTGCCGATATAATTAGGGTGAAATGTAAATTTCTATTGAACTTAGCTTAATAAAATATTTACGATGAACTTGTTTAATCGAGGGAGGAGAATTTATTCTCCTCCCTTTTTTAAATTCTTACAGCAGGTGTTTAAACACCCGCTGAAAGAAGCCTCCGGTGGATGTCACGGAATCGGAAAGGAGTTCTTTGTGCTTGCACAAAGCCGATTCTTGACGCAATTATGCCGAGGCATAATAGATTATATAACCTAATTTAAAGGAGCGTATTCGAATGTCTCTGAAACGAAAAAAAATCTCAGTAATCGGTAGCGGTTTTACTGGCGCTACTGCAGCATTTTTAGCAGCTCAAAAAGAACTTGGTGATGTAGTGTTAGTGGATATCCCTCAAGCTGAAAACCCAACAAAAGGTAAAGCTCTAGATATGTGGGAAGCTGCACCAGTGCAAGGCTATGATTCTTATGTTAAAGGTACTTCTAATTATGCGGATACTGCAGATTCTGATGTAGTAATTATCACTGCTGGTGTTGCTCGTAAACCAGGTATGAGCCGTGACGATCTTGTTCAAATTAACCAAGATGTAATGAAAGCAGTTTCCAAAGAAATTGCTAAGTACTCACCAAATGCAACAATCCTCGTTCTTACAAACCCAGTTGATGCAATGACTTACACAGTATTCAAAGAAACTGGTTTCCCTAAAAATCGTGTAATAGGTCAATCAGGTGTACTCGATACGGCTCGTTTCTGTGCGTTTGTAGCTGAAGAACTTAATATCTCCGTAAAAGACATCACAGGTTTTGTTTTAGGTGGGCATGGTGATACAATGGTGCCACTAACACGCTACTCATTTGCTGGAGGTATTCCATTAGAAACGTTAATCCCAGCAGATCGTCTTGAAGAGATTGTTGACCGTACACGAAAAGGTGGCGCTGAAATCGTGAACCTTCTTGGGAACGGTTCTGCATATTATGCTCCTTCAGCGGCGCTTATTGAAATGGCGGAAGCTATCATTAAAGACCAAAAACGTATACTTCCATCTATTGCATACTTAGAAGGCGAATATGGCTACAACGATTTATACCTAGGTGTTCCGACATTATTAGGTGCAAATGGTGTAGAAAAAATATTTGAACTTGAATTAACAGACAATGAAAAAGCAGCTTTAGATAAGTCGGCAGAAGCAGTCCGCGATGTTATGAAAGTTTTAGCTTAATAAAAGTTTATGAAATCGAGTAGGATTCATTCCTACTCGATTTTTTTTTGAGTATTTAGCTATCAAAAAGTAGAGCGATTAATGTGGAAAAATAAGATGTTCTTACAAAATACAGGATACCGAAAAATAGAGGTGGGTGGCACAAATCCCTCCTCTTTTTTGTGTTTTTATGGAAAATAAAATAATTTATGAAGGATTTTTTATAATATGTAAACTTTTCTTTGAGTTCTGCGTTGTATAGGCAGAAGGGAGATAGATATGGCAAATCAATCAATGAATGAATTTCTGCAGCAAGTAGGTACCATATTATACCGATATTTAAGAAAACGTGGATTAGCCCATGAGGATGCAGAAGATATCGTTCAAGATACATGTTATAAATTTTTATTACATAAAAATGGAATTCAATCAGACAAAGTAATGAGCTGGTTATACCGTGTGGCTACCAATCAGTTTTATGATCTCAAGAGAAAAGAAAAGCGTCATCCAACAACCGAATTTGATGAAGTCCAATTGACAGCATTGACTAATATACCTGAAATTCAGGTTCTAAAAAAAGAAAAATTAGAGGACATAAGAGACACTCTTGAAACGCTGTCTAACTTGCATCAGGAATTATTAGTTCTGAAATATGAGATGGGATTATCGTATAAAGAAATTTCAGCTTTAATGAATAAGAATGAAAACACTCTAAAAACACACGTCAGACGTGCTAGGGAAGAATTTACTGAAAGATTTAAGGAGGACACTGATTATGAATAAAGGGCAAAATGATTTTTTATTTGATGAAAAACAGACGAAAAAAATAATGAGAAAGGCAAAGTTTTGGTCAACAATAAAAATTATTGGCATAACGATCATCGTTACGCCAATTGTTCTAGTAGTAGTATGGTACGGTCTTAGGAACTTATCAATAAATAGTGCTGAGAAAGTAAAGGACGATATTAGATTGTTTAACGCAATTAGCGCCCCAAATGTTCAAATTAGTAATCAAATGTATGACTATAATTTGTTTGGAGGGAAAATAAAAACGACAACATTTAAGGTACTTGGAGATAAGCATAGACCTTATATTTGGGAACCTCTCGAAAGTGATTACAATCTATTTGGAACTCTTACAAGAAATTATGTTTCAGGCTCGATCCAAATAGAAGGTTCAGAATCACTAGCGGAATCAAATCAATTTGAACAATTTAATGAATACACTGGCGATAGAGAAATGTTTTTTTATCACCCGGAGATTTCATACGATGTTTATAAAGGTAGTATCAGTGAACTCAATCAATTGGAAGAAAATACTTTCGTAGAGCTAGCAATATCTTTTGATAATGCATATAGCTTTGACGACATTAAACGCAAGTTGCCTTCTGATGTGCAAGTAGATTGGTGGTGGGTGGATGCCTTTACAGAGGAAGGATTGAATTTTATGAAGCAAGGACAGGGTACTATTGCAGCTAATTCTCCGTTCATTTTCGGATTTCAATCGGAACAATCAAAACCAGTACCCCGACAGTCTCAAATCGACGAGGTTGACACCTTTATTCAAAACCTTGAGCTTCTTCGAGGGAGCAAGAACTTTGAGTGGGAAACAAACCAAGTTTACCAATCCTTAATAGGGGAAAATGGAACCCTGGAAAGAAGTGATGTGAAAATTATCGGGGCCGTAGTAACTGGCACACCAAAGCAATTGGAGTTATTACAAGGGCAAACATACATTAAAGCATCTACATTTGGGGTAATATCTAATCGAAAATAGGAGACTTGAAAGGCAATAAAATAGCTCTCCTATAAATCATCTCATATACTTATTTTACCCAAACATATATTGTCTGACATAGTAGTTCATCAGGCAAAATGAATGGTTTTAATGAAAATCAATTGATCGTAAATAGTAGCTAGAGCGTCTTGCATCGTAATGAAAAACGATAGCAGGACGCTTTTTGTTTCTGCAAAAATTGGAGGCAATGACTTTGAAAACATTAACAAAATCCTATCAATAAAGTGAAATTAACTTAAGTAGTGAATAGCTTACCCTCTATAGCATTTATATACCTTACAGCTGAGTTATGAACAGATTGTTTTGCATCTTTTTTCACAATACGGAGAAAAGCATCATATATTCGTTCAAAATGTAGATCCTCTACTTGACTTAAGATTCTTTCCACTGTTTTAACAGGAAGTGGAATAAAATTAGGGAAACTATACATAAATGTTACCCAATTGCGGTCAGCCACTACACGAATGATATCTCCAACTAGTAATATGCCTTTTTGTTGATTACCATTTTTCCATTCTAGTACAGTGGCTCCTTTAAAATGACCACCCATACGATAAAGAGTTAACCCATTCTGTAAAGTAAGAGATTCACCAGACCAAAAAATAATCTTGTCACTAGTTCTTGTAACCCATTTTTTATCATCCTCATGAATATAAATAGGTGCGTTAAAAGTTTCTGCCCACTCCACTTGACTTGAATAATAATGAGGATGAGATAATGCGATGGCATCAATTCCCCCCAACCTCTCTATTTTATCAATAGTTTCTTGATCAATATATGAAATACAATCCCATAACAAATTAAAACCCTGTTCTTGAATTAAATAAGTTGTTTGTCCAATTCCAAATGTTGGAATAGTTGTTATGCTAAATAATCCATCTTCTTCAAGATTAAAGTCATTTTTATAAATTTCAGAAGAAATCATTTTGTTCAAAGTTGTCCAAGTTTGCCCATTTACATCGACATATTGTCTTTCTTCTGAGCAAATAGTACATTGCTTTGGCTCTTCCATTGATTTTTCATACTGCACCCCACATGTTTCACAAATATAGTAATTCAAAATTACTCCCCCTTTAAAATCCTTGACCTCAATTCACTACACACCATATATTACCAACGTGATTCGGAAAAGTATTTACAACTTTAGTCTGAACTTCATAATTATGTTAAATTAGCAGTTCGTTAATTTTTAGTTCTTTCGGCGATTTTCTAAGTAAGGAATTGGTGAAATCCGCAAATATGAAGGGTAGATGTCTTTTGTATTTTTTTCAGCTACGCTTTGGAGAATCTGGTCCTTCAACATTCATCAGCTAAATATCAAAAAGAATGGCAACACCATTCTCGGTTAAAGACAAAGGAACCGATAAATAATGCTGAATGAAGATTACATGGTTATTCTGCTTTTCGTTGTACTTTTGGAATAAAATTGATACTATGAAGGTATATGATAGAAAAGGGGTTGGCGTATTTTTGCTTCAAAAAAACAGTAAGCTTGGTCTCTCTATTGATGAAATTACAGTTGGCGAGAAGATTCATATAACCGAAAAGATAGAAGATAAGGATTTATTGCTTTATTTAGGACTGACGAATGATAATAATCCACTTTATATTCAACATGATTATGCTGCAATGACACCTTTTCAAAAGCCAATCGTACCAACAATCATGTTAAATGGCATTATTACTTCAGCTGTGTCAAAGTATATTCCTGGACCAGGTGCACGAATTATTGAGCAACATATAAAATATTTAGGACCGCTCTATCATTATGAATTATTTGATACTCTTTTAGAAGTAACAGAAGTAAATAAATTACAAAATACGATTACAGTATGTGTACACTCATATAATGAGCAAAAGGAGCTTGTGATTGAAGGTACTTTACTGGTAACACCACCACTTACTTTATAAACGTCTTGAGATTTGAAATGGGGGTTTCAAATCACTAACGGAGGCATTACACATGACAAAAACGATTTTAGTTGTAGAAGATGAATTTTCTATTGCGACATTATTGAAATATAATTTAGAGCAGGCTGGATATGTTGTCGAAACAGCTGCAGATGGTCAAGAGGGTCTTGATAAGGCAATTGACTTACAGCCAGATTTAATTTTATTAGATTTGATGCTTCCAAGACTTGATGGTATGGAGGTTTGTAAGCAAATTCGTCAACAACGTATGAATACACCTATTATTATGCTAACAGCAAAGGATGACGAGTTCGATAAAGTACTTGGTCTAGAGCTAGGGGCAGATGATTATATGACGAAGCCCTTTAGTCCACGCGAAGTGTTAGCGCGGGTAAAGGCTGTTTTAAGACGTTTCACACAAAATGTAGTGGCTGAAGATAAGAATGGGTCACAAGAGAAAATGTATGAATTTGGACAATTACGTGTTTTTCCAGAGCGTTTTGAAGTGTTTTTACAGGATGAAGCACTGGAATTTACGCCAAAAGAATTTGAACTACTCATTTATTTACTTGAAAATAAAAACCGTGTTTTAACGCGTGATCAACTATTAAGTGCTGTATGGAAGTATGACTTTGCTGGCGATACTCGAATTGTGGATGTGCATATAAGCCACCTTCGCGATAAAATCGAGGAAAATAGCCGTAAGCCGATATTCATCAAAACAATTCGCGGCCTTGGCTATAAATTCGAGGAGCCGAAAACGACATGAAATCAATGAGCAACCGCTTATTCTTGACATTCATGCTATTGCTTGGAACGATATTAGCTGTCCTAATGGTTGTAATAGGTCAGCTTTTTCCTGTTTATATAGAACAGTACAACGAACAGGCTAGTGTAGAGATGCAAGAATCTATTAACCGAGTATTAGATGAACGAAAGATTGAACTATCTAAGGAAGATAAAGAGGCGCTATATACTGCGCAAAACATTGAGGTAAAAGATTCTCTATTATCGGCTGTTCATACGCGACTTTATGTAGTGCTAGCGATACTTTTTATCATAGCACTTATGTTAATGGCTATTGTAAGTCGCTATATGATTAGAAATTTCACTGCTCCTATTGATAACGTGACAGATACGGCACTTGAGCTGGCAAAGGGAAATTACCGTGCTCGTGCCCATGAAAATGAGCATGAACGCATGATGCCGCTTAGTCACTCCATCAATATTTTAGCGCGTAATTTACAGGATATTACGACGATTCGCGAGGTAGAAGAGGAAAGGCTTAAAACGTTAATTGAAAACATGGGAAGCTCCCTCATGATGATAGGACGTGAGGGCAATATATCTATTGTGAACCGTGTATTTTTAGAGCGTTTCGGTATGCAAATTGACGATGTACAAGGGAAAGTTTTTCGTACAATTGGTTTACCAAAATCACTAGAGCAATTTATTGACCATGTGTTTCTAACGGAAATGCCTTATCGACAACAAATTAAAATGGAGGTCCAACAGGAGCTGTATAATAAGGAAGTGTACGGAGCACCTGTTATAGGGGATCATGGTCGTTGGCTTGGTGTCGTTATCGTTATGCATGATATTACGGAGCTTGTTCGTTTAGAGCAAATTCGTAAGGACTTTGTAGCAAACGTATCCCATGAATTGCGTACACCTATTACCTCTATTAAAGGCTTTTCTGAAACATTATTGGATGGTGCGTATAAGGATGAAAAAATGCTCCTATCTTTTTTAGAGATCATTTATAAAGAAAGTAACCGTCTGCAGATGCTTATCCAGGATTTACTAGAGTTATCGAAAATTGAACAGCATGGTTTTACCGTTAATATTATGCCGATGGGCTTGCAAGATGTACTTATACGTGGAGCAGAGCTGACAGGTCCACGTCTGGATGAGAAAAATATGAGCTTTTATGTTGATATAGAGCGTGATGTTCAAGTTATGGGTGATGCCAATCGCATTATTCAAATTGTCACTAATTTAATTACCAATGCCATTACGTACTCTCCGGAAAATACAACCGTTACGATTCGTTTAAAGGAAAATGAAACGTACGGCATTCTTGAAATAGAAGACCAAGGTATAGGAATTGAAAAACATGAAATTGCTCGTGTCTTTGAACGCTTTTACCGTGTGGATCGTGCGCGAAGCAGGAATTCTGGGGGAACAGGTTTAGGACTTGCTATTGTGAAACACTTAGTAGAGGCGCACCATGGTCGCATTCAGGTAGAAAGTGAAGTTGGTGTAGGGACAAAAATGATTGTTATGATTCCGAAAAATTAACGAATTCTTTACAATAGCACAATTTTAGATTCACAATGGGGTCTTATACTTGTTAGTAGAAACCCCCTTATAAAATTGTTAAGACTATAAAATAGCAAAAAAATCTTTATTTATATATAAATTAGATTTTTTATTTGTTGCTTAATTATCGCCACAATAGTAAGAATCTATTACCAGACTTTTTGGTAATAGATTCTTTTTCTGTTTTACACGTAACAAAAATAGGTGTAAAGTATAGTAGCATAATATTCACCTAATAATATTGTACTGATTGTTAGTTCATAGTGTTGAGAATAAAATAGCCAAGGAAATCTTTGCTATAGCGATTTAAAGAAGGGAGATTTTCATTGCAGATTTCACTTTTCGCACTCTCATGTTTTTGTTGCTGTCACTTAGTTTTTTTAAACATCTGTTAGCTTCATTTTATTACAGTAAATTAGAGTGACACACTAGAAGATACATGTTAAGAGAAGCAGCTCATCGGACGCCCCCAGGAAGCTCTGCTCTGCGCGAAAGCGAAGCGTCAGCGAATGTTTTATCTGTGCGAAAGCGAAGCGACAGCAACAACAAAGCGCCCAGACCGAACGGAGATCAATCACCTCGTTTTGCCGGAGAGCCACAATTTAATAAGACATCTTAATTCCACTAACACCTCAACAACATGAACTAACAATCAGTTTACTTGTTAGTTGAATCAATCGGGCATTAACGGTCAGTTAATAAGTCCATTTTATCTAGAAGTGGTCTACTGACAGTTATAGCAAGATAAAAAATTGAAAGAAGGATGACCATGAAAATCGTCAAAAGTATCGTGCAAATCGGCTATCTTTATGTAATTTTATTTGTTGGGAATAGTATTGCACGCCTACTTCACTTGCCGATTCCAGGGAGCATAATTGGACTAGTCTTATTGTTTTTACTATTGCAGTTTCATATTATTAAGCTTGAATGGATTGAGCTAGGTGCAGGTTTATTACTTAGTGAACTATTACTATTTTTCATTCCATCTGCTATCGGAGTAATCGATTATACCGCATTATTCGGTGTGCAAGGTGTGAAAGCTGTGCTTGTAATTGTATTGAGTGCCATCGTTGTTATGTTTGCAACAGGTTTCACAGCACAATTGCTAGGGCAACGAAAGAAAGGTGATACTGCATGAGCTTTTTAACCGCTATAGTAAGTTTACTAGGTACTATCGCAGTTTTTTATATTTGTAAAATGTTTTATAAAAAGTATCAGAAGGAATGGTTATCACCTATATTGATCACACCGTTAGTGGTCATTGCCATTTTGTTACTAACGGGTACATCTTATAAATCCTATACTGCAGGAGCCGGTATTTTATCAAATTTACTTGGACCAGCAACAGTAGCATTTGCGGTACCAATTTATAAAAATTTTAATCTATTAAAGAAACATGCTTTTGAAATTTTTCTAAGTATTGCAGTGGGCTCAGCTGTTGCTATTACATCTTCATTTATCATTGCCGTAGTAATTGGATTAAATAATGAGCTTGTGCATAGCTTAGTTCCACGTTCAGTTACGACACCAATAGCAATGGACATTTCCAACATGATTGGTGGCTCTCCTACACTTACTGCTGTTTTCGTTATGATAACTGGTATTTTAGGGAGTCTAATAGCACCGTTAGTGATTAAAGTATGTCGTTTCCATCGACCATCCTCTAGAGGGCTAATGTTAGGAATGGGAGCTCATGGCACCGGTACCTCTAAAGCATTTGAACTTGGTGAGTTGGAAGGTACTTTTGCGAGTCTTGCGATGATTGTAGCTGCATTAATTAGCATTGTTTTATCAACAACCTTTTTCCCGGCGTTTGAACATCTAGTTGTCAATATCCTGTTACCTTAACTGGTAACGGGATATTTTTTTGCGGATTAAAGATGGAGGACCGGTGCAAAAAAATGATGAGCTTCACATTGTCCTTATGTAAAACTGCCTAAAATAAAAAAGTGGTTTATTAAAATATTTTGAAACTTTTAAGTAAGTGTCACGTATACAATAGTACTAAGTTTAAGGGAGGATTAGACATGAGTGTGAAAAGGTCACTAATGATGGTGGGACTTGGCATTTTCGGCATTGTTGCAATTATTGCGGTATTTACATCGTGGTACACAGTAGATGAATCAGAACAAGCAGTTGTCATTACATTCGGTCGTGCCGATAATACAGTTACAGAACCAGGTTTACATTTTAAATTACCTTGGCCTGTACAATCGGTTCAGGTTTTATCGAAGGAAACGTTTAGTTTAAAGTTTGGCTATAAGCAAAATGAAAATGGGGAATTGGAAACTTATGATGCTGAAACGAAAATGATTACAGGGGATGAGCATATTGTATTAACAGACCTTGTCGTTCAATGGAAAATTACAGAACCGAAAAAGTATTTATTCAGCTCACAAGATCCAGAAAAAATATTACATAGCGCTACGTCGAGTGCGATTCGATCCATTATCGGAAGTTCCAAAATCGACGCCGCGTTAACTGAAGGAAAAGCGGACATAGAAGCAAAATCACGAGATTTACTCGTTTCTCTTCTAGAAAAGTACGATATAGGTATAAGTGTTTTAGGGGTAAAACTACAGGATGTTGAATTACCGAACGCAGATGTGCGAGCAGCCTTTACAGCTGTTACAGATGCACGCGAAATGAAAAATACAAAAATTAATCAGGCGAAAAAATATAATAATCAGCGAATTAGTGAGGCTGAAGGTGAGAAGGATGCAATTATCTCGAAAGCTCAAGGTGAAAAAACAGCGCGTATTGAGCAGGCTCAAGGGGATGTAGCTGTCTTTAATAAAATGTATGAGCAATATAAGGGCAATCAACAGATTACACGCGAACGTTTAATTTTGGAAACACTTGAAAATGTATTACCTAAAGCGCAAATTTATATTATGAATGATGATGGTAATACAATGAAATACTTACCTCTTCAAGCATTGCAACCTGCAAAACAGGAGACACCTGCAACACAAGAAACTTCAAAAGAGAAAAAAGAAGGGAGCGGTAACTAATGGATCAAAAAAATAAGGATCTTGAAAAATTCCTGAATTTTTTATCGGGTAAATCCAAAAATACTGCTCCAAAAGAAGGGGATAATGTGGTCAAAATGTCGAAAAAAGGCCCGATGAATCCGAAAAAATATATTTCTTTTGCTGTAACATTAACAGCCGTTTTTGCTATTGCCATTATATTATTTGCTAATGTTTATATAGTTAAAGAATCCGAATACGCAGTTGTTAGACAGTTTGGAGAAGTAGTGAAATTTCAGAGTGAGCCCGGCTTGAAAATAAAGGTTCCATTTATTCAAAGCGTAACGAGGCTACCAAAAAACCAAATGACATATGAAGTTTCTGAAGAAGAAATTAATACAAAGGATAAAAAACGAATTATTATTGATAATTATGCAGTTTGGCATATAACTGATCCAAAGCAATTAATTTCAAATGCAGGAACAATAGAAAAAGTTGAATCACGTATGGAAGAGTTTATTTATTCAGTTATTCGCTCAGAGCTTGGTCGAATAGAATATAAGGCGATTATTAATGATGAAGGTTCTTCACGTGGGAGTATCAATGATCAGGTAACTGCACGTGTCAATGAGTTACTTTCAAATGATAAATATGGAATTGAAGTAGTAGATGTTCGTATTCGTCGTATCGACTTGCCGACTGAGAATGAGCAATCCGTGTTTACGAATATGATTTCGGATCGTGAATCAATCGCACAGAAATATTTATCTGAAGGTGACGCTGAGAAACGTCGTGTTGAAGCTCAAACAGATCAGCAGGTTCAAGAAATGCTAGCAACAGCGAAAAAGGACGGTGCGTTGATTCAAGCGGATGGTGAAGCAGAAGCTGCGAAGATTTACAATAAATCATTCTCACAAGACCCTGAATTCTATTCATTGTACCGGACATTAGAATCATATAAGAAAACTATAGGTGAAGATACGGTCATTATTTTGCCATCCACTTCACCATATGCAAAGATATTATCTGGCTATATAAAATAATACTATTATCCTTGCAGGGATAAGTATATGAAGGCGTCTCAATTTTTTGAGACGGCTTTTTTTACTCCTTACATAAATTTAGCAATACATTTTGTATGATATTTTTATATTCTGGTTTCGAGCTTTTGCAAGGATTATTTAATGAATGGCAATATTAATATAAGTTGATTGAAGTGGAGACTGGACGACTCCTTGGGGATCAGTAAATAGAGGAACGAAGGCTAAGACCATCACATCCTGTGATAACGCCTTCGTGACCAACATCGTGCTGTTGCTGTCGCTGCGCTTTCGCACAAACAAAACCAAAACCCTCTGCTGTCGCTACGTTGCACTCACGCTTTCGCGCAAAAGACATCTGTTGGCCCGAGACCCTGGAGCGAGCCTTGCGAGTGAAGCGGCTCATCGGACGCCCCCAGGAAGCTCTGCTCTGTGCGAAAGCGAAGCGGCAGCTACAAAGCGCCCAGTCGGAACGGAAATCAACCCCACTTTATGGTGATAGGCATTTATAATGGGGTTTTGAATTTTGAATCGTATATTTTATAAATATCTTTCATTTATAGATGGTATGTTATGAAAATGATAGAAATTTATAATTTTTTGTTTCGTATATGACTATTATCTGATAGAATGATAATGTTGAAAAATAAAAATGGGGGTAATAGTTGTGAAGTTGCAAATTAGTAAGTGGCTCCAGAATTTAGGGATAGCCTGTAGTATTGCATCGTTATTTACACTTTTCTTCCGTCTATCAGATTTTGCATGGATCACAAAAAGTGTTTATCATATACCAGTATTTTTTGTTATTTTGTTTTTACTAAGCTTGGTCATTGCTGAGGATGTACGAAAAATATTTAAAAGAATATTTTGGTACGAAAAGCGAAAAGTTAAGCGTCCTATTTGGCAAGTAGGGATTGGCTTCATTTTCTTTTTAGCACAAATCAGCGCTGTAATGGTGTTCGATACAGAGCTTACACATCCACAGCTTGGCGGTATGCCAATGTTTTTAGTGTTTGCCTTTATGAATGCTTTTATTTTGACTGTCATATATGAAGAAATTTTCTATCGTAAAGAAAAAACAAATAGAGTTAGTAAATAACGACAGAGAAGTCAATTACAATAAGTGATTGGCTTTTTTTGTGTAGTTAAACATACGTTAATCTATTGCTGTAGAAATTTTGGCGATTTTCAACGTTATGATTGGTAAAATACCTGTTTTCTCGATAAAGTAAAAGGAAGAGGCATTTTCAAACATACGTTTTCGTTTTACAATTAAGAAGACGAAAACGCAGGAGGATAAAATCATGACAAAGGATAAATTGCTATTATTGGACGGCAATAGTTTAGCGTATCGCGCTTTTTTCGCGTTGCCATTATTAACGAATGATAGTGGAATTCATACGAATGCAGTGTACGGCTTTACAACGATGCTACAAAGAATATTGGAGGAAGAGCAACCAACGAAAATTTTGGTTGCCTTTGATGCGGGTAAGACAACCTTCCGTCATGAAACATTTACGGAATATAAGGGTGGTCGACAAAAGACTCCACCAGAATTATCTGAGCAGTTCCCTTATATACGCAAGCTTATCGATGCTTATGGTATTAAGCGATATGAGCTTGAAATGTACGAAGCGGACGATATTATAGGGACACTTGCCACTGAAGCTTCGACTCAGGATATGGATGTCATCGTTGTATCAGGAGATCGTGACTTAACACAGCTCGCGACTGAGCAAGTAACAGTATACATTACGAAAAAAGGTATTACTGAAATTGAAAAAAATACACCTGCTTTTATTGCAGAAAAATATGGCTTAACGCCTGGACAAATTATTGATATGAAAGGTTTAATGGGGGATTCTTCAGATAACATCCCTGGTGTACCAGGTGTCGGTGAAAAAACGGCTGTTAAATTACTTAAAGAGCATGGTTCAGTAGAGTCGCTTTATGCGGCAATGGATACGGTGAAGGCTTCTAAAATGAAAGAAAAATTAGTTGCCAATGAAGAACAGGCACTAATGAGTAAAAAGCTAGCTACTATTTTTACAAAAGCGCCGATTGATATAACGCTTTCTGATCTTGCTTACAATGGTCCGAATGAGGAAGAATTAATTAGTGTGTGGCAAGAGCTTGGTTTTAAATCACTACTAGAAAAAAGTGATTTTACTGTCCAAGAAGAGGAACAGGCACCTTTTGACTATGAAATTGTGGAAGAAGTAAAGCAAGAGCATTTAAAAGATGTAATGGCAGTGAACTTGGAGTTAGAGGACGAGCATTATCATACTTGCCAGCAACTAGGTATTGCATTAACAGATGGAGAGAAAACAATGTACGTGCCTTTTGATCTTGCGGCTAAATCAGATGTTCTTCGTCTCTGGTTAGAAGATGCTACTAAAATAAAGTACATGTCTGATTCAAAAGCATCTCAAGCTGCGTTAAAACGTGCGGGAATACGTTTAGCTGGTGTGGAATTTGACTTATTGCTTGCTTCTTATATTAATAACCCTGCGCTAAGTGGAGATGATGTGGCAACTCTTGCAAAAGAACTGGGCTATCGCAATGTGCAGGCAAATGAGGCTGTTTATGGTAAAGGCGCGAAACGAGCTATACCAGCTATAGATGCACTTGCTGAGCATGCTAGCCGCAAAGCCTTTGCTGTGTGGTCTTTACAGCCAAAGCTTGAGACATTGTTAAAGGAAAATGAACAATTCGAGCTCTATAAAAACTTAGAACTTCCACTTGCTTCTATTTTAGGGGAAATGGAAAGTGAAGGGATCACGGTCAATCGTGCCACATTAGAGAAGATGGGTCAGGAATTGAATGACAAGCTAATTGTTATTGAACAAGCAATTTATGCTGAAGCAGGAGAAACCTTCAATATTAATTCACCAAAGCAATTAGGCGTTATTCTCTTTGATAAGCTTGGTCTTCCTGTTATTAAAAAGACGAAAACAGGTTATTCCACTGCAGCGGATGTATTGGAAAAATTAAAACCAGAGCATGCGATTATTGAGCATATTCTTTTATATCGCCAGCTAGGAAAATTACAGTCAACTTATATCGAAGGCTTACTAAAAGAAATCCATAAAGAGGATGGTAAGGTGCATACGCGATTCCAGCAAGCGTTAACAGCTACAGGGCGTTTAAGCTCAACGGATCCGAATTTACAAAACATCCCGATTCGTTTAGAAGAAGGGCGAAAAATTCGTCAGGCATTTGTGCCATCGAAAGAAGATTGGATATTATTTTCTGCCGATTATTCGCAAATCGAATTGCGTGTATTAGCCCATATGTCGAATGATAAAAATTTAGTCGAAGCTTTCCGTGAAGGTATGGATGTTCATACACGTACAGCAATGGATGTATTCCATGTTTCAGCAGATGAGGTCGATAGTAATATGCGTCGCGCTGCAAAAGCGGTGAACTTTGGTATTGTCTATGGGATTAGTGATTATGGCTTATCACAAAACTTGGATATTACTCGTAAGGAAGCTGCTACATTTATCGAGAAATATTTTGCGAGTTTCCCAGGTGTAAAACAATACATGGATGATATCGTCCAAGATGCGAAGTTTAATGGTTTTGTGACAACGATTTTAAATAGACGTCGTTATTTACCTGACATTACGAGCTCGAATTTCAATCTACGAAGCTTTGCAGAGCGTACTGCGATGAATACACCAATTCAGGGAAGTGCAGCTGATATTATTAAAAAGGCAATGATTGATATGGATGCTCGTTTGAAAAAAGAAAATATGCAGGCAAAAATCCTTTTACAAGTGCATGATGAATTAATATTTGAAGCACCTAAAGAGGAGATTGCATTGCTTGAAAAAATAGTACCAGAAGTTATGGAGAACGCAATCGAGCTTTCAGTACCATTAAAAGTAGATTTTAACTACGGTGCAACTTGGTACGAAGCAAAATAAGGAGAGGTTAAAATGCCTGAATTACCAGAGGTTGAAGGTGTCGTCCAGGCATTAAAACCTAAAATTGAAGGGCGGACAATTCAACAAGTTCAACTATCTGAAATTATTCGTTTTTCCTTTGGGGAAGGAAAGCAATGTATCGTGAAGCAAGCCGAGCCTGATGCATTTGAAATATCGTTGTCTCAAATGACGATTACAACAATAGAACGACGAGCAAAATACATCTTCTTTCATTTACTGAAGGAAGATGTCCCTTATGTGCTTGTTAGTCATTTAGGGATGACAGGTGCTTGGTTTGTGGTAAATTCGCCTGAGGAAATCCAAGAGGTGAAATTTAAAAAGCATATTCATGCTACATTTCAAATGGTAGATGGTGGCTATTTAATTTATTCAGATATACGCCGCTTTGGTGAACTACGTTTTCTAACAAAAATTGAGGAACATGCACCATTAACAAAAATGGCACCAGAGCCATTCGATGAAATAGCATGTGATTATTTTATTGCGAAATCAAAGTTGCCGAAATATGAGAAAAAGGCCGTTAAAGATGTAATTATGGATGGGCAAGTCATTTCGGGCTGTGGTAATATTTACGCAACAGAAGCATTATTTGCGCAAAAAATTCATCCGGCCCGTACAATGAACCGCATTAGTGAAAAGCGTAAACGTGAATTGTTCGAGGCGATTGTCGCTATTTTACGCCAAAGCATTGAAGCAGGCGGTTCAACAATTTCAGATTATCGTAATATAAATGGTGAGGCTGGAAGTATGCAGAATCGACTGCAAATGTATGGGAAGAAGTTGTGTCCAACGTGTGGAACTGCAACGAGCCAAATGACGATAGGTGGGCGCACATCAGTCTTTTGCCCAAATTGTCAACATTAAAGGGGATTTAACTATGATTATCGGATTAACAGGAAGTATAGCGAGCGGAAAAAGTACAGTAGTAAAAATGATGACAGCACTTGGTTTACCAATTGTCGATGCAGATATTGTAGCGCGTGATGTTGTTGAACCAGGAACGGAGACTTTAAAGCTAATTGTTGAAAATTTTGGACAAGATATATTGCTAGAAGACGGGAGTTTAAATCGTGCTAAGCTTGGCGATATTATTTTTCACGAGCCTGTTAAGCGTAAAATGTTAAATGATATGATGCATCCTGCTATTCGCAAGGAAATGTTACGCCAGCGCGATGCGTATATAGATGCCGGAGAAAAGCATGTTGTGATGGATATTCCACTTTTATTTGAAAATAAATTACAGCATTTTGTCGAGCGCATTATCGTGGTATCGGTTAGTGAAGAGGTACAGCTCCGTCGATTAATGGAGCGTAACAACTTATCAAAGGAGGATGCACTAGCACGAATGCATTCTCAGTTACCAATGTCAGTCAAAGAAAAAGGTGCCCATGCGGTTATTTACAACAATGAAAATTTAGAACAAACAGAGCACCAACTGAAAAAAATCCTGACATCTTGGGACGTATTATAATTAATTAAAAATCTGTAAAATCATTCGATGCGTAGCAATGCCATATTGCTACGCATTTCATATTGTTAAAAACTATTAAGTCATTGAAAATAAGGTGTCACATTAAATAAAGTATGGCTCTTTCGGCAAAACAGGGGGTGATTTCCGTTCCGGCTGAGCGCTTCGTTGTTGCTGTCGCTTCGCTTTCGCACAGATAAAACATTCGCTGCCGCTTCACTTTCGCGCAGAGCAGAGCTTCCTGGGGGCGTCCGATGAGCCGCTTGGGGCAACAAATGTTTTCTGTGCGAAAGCGTAGTGCTAACGTAGCGGCAGCGACAGGATGTTGGTCACGAAGGCGTTATCACAGGATGTGATGATTTTAGCCTTTGCTCCTCTATTGCTGTTCCCTAAGGAGTCGCCCAGCCCCCACTGCAATCAACCTACATGTATTCTAATGCGTCACAATTATAAGTTTTTTCTGTTTGGTGAGTAGCATAACTTTTACTTTTTACCTATAGCATTAAATTATATTTATAAAAATTCTACGCTATTGCTGATTGGAGTGGAAGGCTACTCGACTCCCGTGCGAAAGCGAGTAGCCCGGAACGGAAATCATCCTTTAAAGAGCCATACCATTCACTGAGATTTCCTTGCCAATTTTGTTTTTTAATACTATGAATGCATAGCAAAAACACTTTGTTATGCATTTTTTTGTGAGTTTATACCATAATAAGGACTAATTTAGGCGATTTTATTTTTCAGAAAATAAGAACTTTAATATTATGAATATATAATGTTCATCTTTTTTGAAATTGTGTTATACTAATCACCATAAAGTATATAATTAATCTGAGTTTGCACTCACAGGAGGATTTTATAAATGACAGTATCAGTTGCTATTAATGGTTTCGGACGTATCGGACGTATGGTTTTCCGCCAAGCGATCGTACAAGAAAGTTTAAATATCGTTGCAATTAACGCCAGCTACCCAGCTGAAACGTTAGCACATTTGATAAAGTATGACACAAATCATGGAACGTTCGAGGGTTCAGTGGAGCCTGCAGGCGATGCTTTAATTGTAAATGGTAAACGTGTTCAAATTATTAGCGAACGCGACCCATTAAAATTACCATGGGCAACAATGGGTGTGGATATTGTTATTGAAGCAACTGGTAAATTTAATGATCGTGAAAAAGCAGCAATGCACTTAGAAGCAGGCGCAAAGAAAGTTATCTTAACTGCACCTGGTAAAAACGAGGACGTAACAATTGTTTTAGGTGTAAATGATGAGAAACTTGATATCACAAAACATGATGTTATTTCAAATGCTTCTTGTACAACAAACTGCTTAGCACCAGTTGCTAAAGTATTAAATGACACATTTGGTATCGAAAACGGTTTAATGACAACAGTTCACGCTTATACAAATGACCAAAAGAATTTAGACAATCCGCATAAAGATTTACGTCGTGCACGTGGTTGCGCACAGTCTATCATTCCAACATCTACAGGTGCTGCAAAAGCATTGAAATTAGTGTTACCGGAATTAGAAGGCAAAATTCATGGTATGGCACTTCGTGTTCCAACACCAAACGTATCATTAGTTGACCTAGTAGTTGATTTAAATACTGATGTAACTGTAGATTCTATCAATGCTGCATTCGTTAAGGCAGCTACTGAAGGTCCAATGAAAGGCATTTTAAACTTCTCAGTTGAGCCTCTAGTATCTTCTGATTACAATACAACAACTTACTCTTCAACAGTAGATGGACTTTCTACAATGGTATTGGGTGACCGCAAAGTGAAAGTGCTTGCTTGGTACGACAATGAGTGGGGTTATTCAGCACGCGTTGTAGATCTTGTGAAAAAAGTGGCAAAAGCATTAGAAACGGTTAATGCATAATCAAGCAAATATGTTGAGCACATTGAAATCCGAGTGATTTCAATGTGCTTTTTGTATTAGATTGTAAAATCTATGCTTGTACTTTCTGCTTTCAAGGCTTATCATGAGCACACTATCGTCAATGCGCTTTTCTTATACATAGGAAATTTGTTATAATAGAAATACTAAATTGTTGTGAAATCAGGAGAGTAATTATATGAGATGTCCATCTTGCCAATTTAACGGAACGCGTGTTGTGGATTCGAGGCCAGTTGATGATAATAAAGAAATTCGTAGACGTCGTGAATGTGAGTCATGTGGCTTCCGATTTACAACGTTTGAAAAAATTGAAGAGACACCGTTAGTTGTAGTGAAAAAAGAGGGTTCACGAGAAGAATTTAGCCGTGAAAAGGTACTTCGTGGACTTATTCGTGCTTGCGAAAAACGTCCTGTTTCTCTTGAAGTACTTGAAGGACTAGTAATGTCTATTGAAAAAGATCTTCGCCGTATTGGGAATTCTGAAGTCCGATCTGAGGATGTAGGAGAAATGGTAATGGATCGCTTAGCGAAAATCGATGAGGTTGCGTATGTGCGCTTTGCATCGGTTTACCGTCAATTTAAGGATATCAATGTCTTTATTGAAGAAATTAAAGAAATTATCCAACGTCAAACAGAGCAGAAATTATAGGAAATAGAGAGGGGAATGACGTTGATCCATTTGTATAAGGAATTACAGCCTGCTGATTCTTTTGACATTCGTCTACCTCATGCACTTTCTACGCAGGAACGTCAATTAGTAACGCTTTTTTATCAGCCTTTAATTGGAGCGGAACCAATCAGCCTTTATTTAACATTATGGGCAGAGGCTGAGCAAATGCCAAAGCAGCAAATGTCACATTATTATTTAATGAATGTGTTAGGTCTTCCTATTGGCAAAGTATTTGAGGCACGTATTGCGCTTGAAGCAATTGGCCTGTTACGTACATGGAAAAAAGAGGATGATGGCGAGCGAAGCTTTTTATATGAGCTGATACGTCCACTTGATGCGGATAGTTTTATGAAAGACCCACTGCTGTCGATGTTTCTATTTAGTAAAATCGGGGAGCAAGCTTATCGGAAGTTACGTCAGCGTTTTATTCCATCTACAAGAGATGCAGAATTTAAAGATGTATCGCGTGCCTTCATAGATGTTTTTAAGCCTGTAAGTACAAGGATTCCAGATGATTTACAAGTAGATACTAGTCGTAAGGACACACAGCAAAAGATATATCCGTTTTATTTTGACCAGTTTGACTTTGAACTGCTGCAAGCGGGCTTATCGGAGCAACTAGTCCCGGCAAGCCTACTTACATTTGAGGTGCGCGAAACAATAGCGAAATTAGCATTTTTATATCGCTTAACGGCACTCGATATGCAAAAGGTAGTAATTCTGGCATTAGATGATGATCTAGGTATTTCATTGGAACGTTTACGTAAGGCCGCTGCGGATTTTTATAAGCTAACGGTATCAAAGGAACCACCAAAGCTTGCTAGAGTGACTGAGACGTCATCCGTAGAAGAACCGGGCCAAAAAACAAAGGACCAGGAGCTTCAGCAATATTTAGAGACGACTCCCCCAGTGCAAGTATTGCGAGATATCAATAATGGCAAAGAACCGCTACAGACCTCCGTACAGCTTGCAGAGAGTTTAATTGTCCAGCATGGAATGCCGGTAGGGGTTGTTAATGCTCTTCTGGAATATGTAATGCTAACAACTGATATGAAGCTACCTAAGAAATATGTGGAAACGATTGCGGATCATTGGGTACGTAAAAATATTCAAACAGCAAAAGAAGCAATGGAGCTAGCACGTAAAGAACATGATAAGTACACTACGTGGAAAAATAAACCTCAGTCTTCGGCAAAAAAGAACTCTTACACAAAAAATCGCCGAGAGGAAAAAGTACCGGATTGGTTTTATAAGCGTAATGAAAAATCAGAGGAAGTATTAAAAGATACACCAAATACTGGCGCTACTGATTTTGAAAAGGAAAGACAAAAGATACTAGAAAAATTAGGTAATATTCAAAATAAGGTAGGTGAATGACAATCGAACCGATTAATGGACCATTGAAAAGAGCAATTAAGGTACCATCATTTCAAGAACGATATGAAGCGGTGCGTAAAGAAATATTAGAAAACCCTCGTGTGCAAGAGTTTTTAGCTGAGCATATGGATGAGTTAAGCTATGATGCGGTTGAACGTAATTTACCGAAGCTTCATGAATTTATTAGTCAATCTACAGTCTGTTGTGGCTGTGACAATACAGAAAATTGTACAAATTACTTAAAAGGTTTTTTACCTACTTTACGTGTAGTAAGGAGTACTGTTGAAATTGATTATGTACAATGCGAGCAAAAGATACGTGAAGATGAGCGCCGTGATGTTGCTAATATGATAGCAAGTATGCATATGCCAAAGGATGTGCTACAAGCTACTATCAGTGATTTATTTATTGATGATCATACACGTGTTGACATTGCAAACCGTGCGACTGATTTTGTTCAAAATGTACTAGATACAGGGGATTTGCCTGCTAAAGGCTTTTATTTATATGGTCAATTTGGAGTGGGGAAATCTTTTGTGCTAGGCGCATTAGCTAATGAACTTGCGAAAGCTAAAGTAAAGTCAGTTGTAGTTTTCGTACCTGAATTTTTACGAGAAATGAAAAATGCAATTGGCGATAACACATTGAATGAAAAAATAGACTATGTGAAAAAGGCACCAGTGCTAATGCTTGATGATTTAGGAGCCGAAACAATGACTGCTTGGACGCGAGATGAAATTTTGGGAACTATTTTCCATTACCGCATGGCAGAGCAATTGCCAACATTCATTACATCTAATTTTAATTACGATGAGTTGGAGCATCATTTAGCACAGTCACAAAAAGGTGACATAGAAGTCGTGAAGGCTGGGCGTGTTATGGAACGTATTAAAGCCTTGACAGAGCCGATTAAAATGGGCGGGCAAAATAGACGTCTGTAAGATTGGCAGTTGCATTTTATGACAATCGAGCGTATACTGTCACATATAATAATTAACTTCTTTCAACCGGTGTCCAAACACTTACTGAAAAAGTTAAAGCCTTCGGATTATGCCGAGGCATAATTGATCAAATGCATTGATGAGGACATGAATTTTGTGTAAGGCTTTTAGAGAGGGAAGTCATTGGCTGTAAGCTTCCTAGTTTGAGCACATTATTTACTACCTGCTGAGCAGCGAAAGGGATAATCTTTCGCCGGTCCCTAGCCCGTTAGCTAGCCTTGAGCTTCGTCTGACTATAAAAAGTCGGAAGGAAGAAGGGTGGAACCACGAGCATACGCTTCGTCCCTTTCGTAGGGACGGAGCTTTTTTTATTTTCGTTCAGTGGAAAATAGTGGTGAACGAATGCGGATGTAGTTTCTTTTCAGTGAGTGTCCAAACACCTATTGAATGAGGATCAATTCCGGGGATTCTTTGACTTCAATCATGCATCACAACAAAACTATAAGGAGTGCAGAAAAATGTCAGATATGATTAAATTAACTTTCCCAGATGGCGCTGTAAAGGAATTTGCAAAAGGCACATCTACTGATGACGTAGCATTATCAATTAGCCCAGGACTTCGTAAAAAAGCATATGCGGGTAAAGTAAATGGTGTCTTAGTCGATTTAAAAACACCAATTGAAGGGGATGCAACAATCTCAATTATTACTCAGGATGATAAGGAAGCATTGGAAATCTTACGTCACTCTACTGCGCACTTAACAGCACAAGCGATTAAACGTTTATTCCCAGATGTTAAACTTGGTATCGGTCCAGTTATTGAAGGTGGCTTCTACTACGATATCGATTCACCAACTCCAATCACTGCTGAAGACTTACCAACAATCGAAAAAGAAATGAAAAAAATTATCGCTGAAAACCTAGAGATAGAGCGCAAAAATGTAAGCCGTGCAGATGCACAAGCGATCTATGAAAAAATCGACGATGAATATAAATTAGAATTACTTGAAGCGATTCCAGAGGATGAGCAAGTTTCTATTTACCATCAAGGCGAATTTTTCGACCTTTGCCGTGGTATCCACGCACCATCAACTGGCAAGCTTCGTGAGTTCAAACTACTTTCATTAGCTGGTGCATACTGGAGAGGTAACTCAGATAATAAAATGCTACAACGTATTTATGGTACTGCTTTCTTTAAAAAAGAAGAATTAAAACATCATCTACAAATGCTTGAAGAAGCAAAAGAACGTGATCACCGTAAAATCGGTAAAGAATTAGAGTTATTTACAACTTCTCAAAAAGTTGGTCAAGGTTTACCGCTTTGGCTACCAAACGGTGCGACAATCCGTCGTGTTATTGAGCGCTATATTGTAGATAAAGAATTATCTCTTGGTTATAAGCATGTTTATACACCAGTACTTGGTTCTAAAGAGCTGTACCAAACTTCTGGTCACTGGGATCATTACCAAGATTCTATTTTCCCACCAATGGAAATGGACAATGAAACATTAATTATGCGTCCGATGAACTGCCCTCACCATATGATGGTGTACAAAAACAGCAAGCATTCTTATCGTAACCTACCATTACGTATTGCTGAGCTTGGTACAATGCACCGTTACGAAATGTCAGGTGCTGTTTCAGGTTTACAACGTGTACGTGGGATGACTTTAAATGATGCACATATTTTCGTTCGTCCAGACCAAATTAAAGTGGAATTCCAAAAAGTAGTACAATTAATTTTAGAAGTTTACAAAGACTTCGATTTAAATGATTACTCATTCCGTTTATCTTACCGTGACCCAGCGGATACTGAAAAATACTTCGACGACGATGCAATGTGGGAAAAAGCACAAAGCATGTTAAAAGAGGCTATGGATGAGCTTGGCTTAGAATACTTTGAAGCTGAAGGTGAAGCGGCATTCTACGGTCCTAAACTAGACGTACAAGTAAAAACTGCAATAGGTAAAGAAGAAACTTTATCAACAGTTCAGCTTGACTTCTTATTACCAGAACGCTTTGACTTAACTTATGTAGGAGAAGATGGTAAACCACATCGTCCAGTTGTTATTCACCGTGGTGTAGTATCAACAATGGAACGCTTCGTTGCCTTCTTAATCGAAGAATACAAAGGTGCATTCCCAACATGGTTAGCACCAGTACAAGTTGAAGTCATTCCAGTTTCAAACGAAGCACACTTTGATTATGCTAAACAAATTGAAGAGCAATTAACTGCAGCAGGCTTACGTGTTGAAATGGATGACCGTGAAGAGAAACTAGGTTACAAAATCCGTGAAGCACAAATGAAAAAAATCCCGTATATGCTTGTTATCGGAGACAAAGAAGTAGAGGCTGGTGGCGTAAATGTACGTCGTTACGGCTCAAAAGATTCAGAAACAATTAGCTTCCAAGACTTCTTAGCTAACATTAAAGCTGAAATTACAAAATAATTTTAATGCTTTTGCAGGCGAATTCGATCAGATTGAAGAAGGATTAGGATTCGCCTGGCAAGAACATAAAAAGTTTGAGATGACATCCGTATGCCATTTATATAAGTTGATTGGAGTGGAGGCTGGGCGACTCCTTGGGGATTAGCGTCACAGATGAGACCCTGGAGCGAGCAACGCGAGTGAAGCGGCTCATCGGACGCCCCCAGGAAAGCGCCCAGCCGGAACGGAAATCAACGACCACACGTTATGATGATAACCACTATAATGGTTTAGATTAAAAGTTTTTAGGTTACTTTATCTTCATTCAGAAGAAGATTCCCCCTCTAAAAGTGTAGAGATAAATGGGGATGTGGTTCCATTTTAGTGTGTAACCAAACTCATACTGAATGAAGATAAAGCCTCCGGCGGATGTCACGGATTTTGAAAGGAATGAATTGTGCTGGCACAATTCAAAATCCAGACGCAATTACGCCAAGGCGAAATTGTTTTAGAAATAAGCTAAAAAACATTTGACAGCTTATAAAAGTACATGTTAATATAGTTAAGGTTAATGAATACAAAGTTTGTGGTTGAAGTAGAGGCTGCCCGCTTCTCACCTGATACAACGCTCTTGGGCTGTGAACAGGTATGACACGTTGAATTGTTTTGCGTAGACTTGCGCATGCACATATAGCGGGCGGACATCTTCAAAGTGTCCGTCCTTTTTTTATGGACATGACAAGATGATGTACCGTTCAACCGGGCAAGGCTTTGCCCAAACCATGTATTCGCGACAACTACTTGGAGGTGGATTACTATTAGCAAAGACATGTATGTAAACGAAGGCATTCGCGCACGTGAACTTCGATTAATCGATCACAATGGTGACCAGCTTGGTGTAAAGACACGTAACGAAGCGCTAGAAATCGCCACTCGTGTAAACTTGGATCTTGTCCTTGTGGCCCCTCAAGCCAAGCCGCCAGTCGCTCGTATCATGGACTATGGTAAATTTAAGTTTGAACAGCAAAAGAAAGACCGTGAAATTCGTAAAAATCAAAAGGTCATCGTAATGAAAGAGGTTCGTCTGAGCCCAACAATCGATGAGCATGATTTCCAAACGAAGCTACGTAATGCTATTAAATTCCTTGAAAAAGGTGATAAAGTTAAATGTAGCTTACGTTTCAAAGGTCGTGCGATTACACATAAAGACATTGGTCAACGTGTGTTAGATCGTTTTGCTGAAGCTTGTGCTGAAGTATCGACGGTTGAACAAAAACCGAAGATGGAAGGCCGAAGCATGTTCTTAGTTCTTCAACCAAAGAACGAGAAATAATATTAGACGAACAGTTTAGGAGGAATTCGACATGCCAAAAATGAAAACTCACCGTGGAGCTGCGAAACGTTTCAAAAAAACGGGTTCAGGTAAATTAAAATATGACCGTGCTTATGGAAGCCACTTATTCGCAAACAAATCTACAAAACAAAAACGTCACCTACGTAAAGCAAACATCGTTTCATCTGGTGACTTCAAACGCATCAAATCATTACTTGTATACATGAAATAATTTGACAACACAAAATAACTAATATTCATTTTTTAATGAAAAGCAGGAGGTAATTCATATGCCACGCGTAAAAGGCGGAACAGTGACGCGCAAACGTCGTAAAAAAGTATTGAAATTAGCTAAAGGTTACTACGGTTCTAAACATACATTATATAAAGTTGCTAACCAAGCAGTAATGAAGTCAGGTCAATATGCATACCGTGACCGTCGTCAGAAAAAACGTGATTTCCGTAAATTATGGATCACTCGTATCAATGCAGCTGCTCGCATGAACGGTCTTTCATACAGCCGTTTAATGCACGGATTAAAAGTTGCTGGTATCGAAGTTAACCGTAAAATGTTAGCTGACCTAGCTGTAACTGATGCAGCAGCATTCACTCAATTAGCAGACACTGCAAAAAAAGCAGTAGCTAAATAATTTTTGACAAAGTCAAAAATTATTTCTGCACCGAAAGCGAAGCGACAGGTGCAAAGTTATTGAAAGACTGATGGATTTATCCGTCAGTCTTTTTTGTGTTAGAGTAGTAGTAAATAGAAAATTAAAAGGAGTATTCAATGGGGCAAGCATTATTGGCTTATATGGCGATTGTTTCTATCGTCCTGCTCGTTATGATGGGCATGGATAAATCAAAAGCAAAAAAACATGAGTGGCGTATTGCAGAACGTACGTTATTTACATTAGCAATTGCTGGGGGTGCAGCAGGTGGCGTGCTAGGAATGTATTTATTCCGTCATAAAACACGACATAACAGCTTTGCATTTGGTTTCCCACTGCTAGCAGCTATTCAAATATTTATCTTAGTACAATTATGGTGATAAAACCGGAAAATGTTCCGATAAATCACAAAAAGATTCCGATAAAACCCGAGAATGTTCCGATAAAACTCGAAAACATTCCGATAAATAAAAACACATCCTCATTCTGAGGATGTGTTGTGCATAAGCTTTTCAATGGGCTGCTTCCAATTTATTTTTGCGCTCGGATAGTTCAATAGAATTTCTTGCTGTAAGTATACAAAGTCTTTTTTCGTAAAACCTTGCAGTGTAGCGGCGTCACGGGCGCCAACGAAAATCGTCACAACTTCAAAGGCATCTTCAGTCGTGCCGAGGTATTTTTCACCTTCGAAAAGAGCACCCTTGTAAGAGATAAAGAAATTTTTCCGGACATTTTTGACGTCATCATAAAAATAATACTGGCCTTTTTCATAGGCCTCATCAAGTTTTCGCTTAGGATCGGTTATATAACGAATCGCTTTATAAAATACATAGATAATAAGCGTAATAACAGCAAGACGAATAAGTAACGGCAACATTTTTAATTTCCCCCTTGAAGAAAGGTTATTCCTTCCTATACGATTGTAAGGGGCAATTAGTTTCACTTTATATAAATATTTTTAAGAAATTTAGGAGAAAAAAATGAATTTACAAAAATTGTTTAAAATGCAAAAAGAGCTTGATGACTTCATCGAAAAAACTCAAAATATTGAACGTGATGTATTTAAAGAAAAAGGTTTAGCCTTAATGGTAGAGCTAGCTGAACTTGCAAATGAGACACGTTGCTTTAAGTTTTGGAGCACAAAGGGAGCTTCGGAACGTGATGTGATTCTAGAAGAATATGTGGATTCGATTCATTTTATATTATCACTGGGCCTATTAAAAGGTTATACAGCGATAGAAAAATGGCCTGTGATTGAAGAAAAGAGAGATTTAACAGAGACATTTTTAATGACACAAGACAATATTTTAAGTTTTATTAGTCAACCAACTGAGGATAGATATTTAGTGATCTGGCAATGCTATGGATTACTTGCGTTTAATCTAGGCTTTACGTTTGAGGACGTAGTTGCGGCATATATAGAGAAAAATGAAGAAAATTATAATCGTCAGCGTTCGGGGTATTAAAGTAAGAAATCCAACAATTTTCAGACGATTTAACTAGGAATATTTCGGTAAACGAAGTATAATAGAGGAGATACAAGAGTCGGGAGGTAAAAGGATGACACAGCTAGATTCAACATTACAAATGTTTAAAGATTTAACAGATGCGAATGGTATAGCAGGTAATGAACGTGCACCGCGCGAGGTCATGAAAAAATACATTGGACCATATGCAGACTTAGTTGAACAGGATAATTTAGGTAGCGTCATTGCTAAAAAAGTTGGCGATGAAAATGGCCCTAAAATTATGGTTGCAGGTCATTTAGATGAAGTAGGCTTCATGGTTACTCAAATCGATGACAAAGGGTTCATCAAATTTCAAACTGTAGGCGGCTGGTGGAGCCAAGTTATGCTTGCACAGCGTGTAACAATTACAACACGTAAAGGCGATGAAATTATTGGGGTTATTGGTTCTAAGCCACCTCATATTTTACCAGCAGATGTGCGTAACAAAGTGGTAGACATTAAAGATATGTTTATCGATGTTGGCGCAGCTTCAAAAGAAGAAGTTCTAGAATGGGGCGTCCGTCCTGGCGATATGGTAACACCATATTTCGAATTTAATGTGATGAAAAACGAAAAATACTTATTAGCAAAAGCATGGGATAACCGCATTGGCTGTGCAATTGCCATTGATGTTATGAAAGCTTTGCAAAATGAAAAGCATCCAAACATCCTTTATTCTGTAGGGAATGTTCAAGAGGAAGTAGGGCTTCGTGGTGCGAAAACGGCTACACATAAAATCCAACCAGATATCGGCTTTGCTGTCGATGTAGGTGTAGCAGGAGACACTCCAGGGGTAACTGCAAAAGAATCAACTAGTAAAATGGGTGCTGGTCCACAAATCGTTGTTTACGATGCATCGATGGTCTCACACCGTGGCTTACGTGAATTCGTATTAGATGTGGCTGATGAGCACAATATTCCATATCAATTCGAGGCAATGGCTGGTGGCGGTACAGATGCTGGCTCTATCCACGTAACTGCAAATGGTATACCAGCACTATCAATCGGTATTGCTACACGTTACATCCATTCACATGCAGGTATTTTACATCGTGATGATTATGATAATGCTGTAAAATTAATGGTGGAAGTTATTAAAAAGTTAGACCGTGATGCAGTGAATAAAATTATTTTTGACTAAGCGTGGAAAGTACTAAATAGATATACCATAATTTTGCCTTCTAACAAACATGTTAGGGGGCTTTTTTGAAATAAGGACTTGTTTGAAATTCAATCATACACGCAAGTCCTATTCTTATTAAAATATAGCCCCTTTTAGCCATCCGTGAAGCGCAAAATCAGTACTTCAACGGAGCTCAGTAAAATATGTTTTATCTCTTCAACTTTACCCTCAAATTATTTAACTAAGCACATTTCTAATCTAATTCTGTGAATTGCATATAATATTGCATTGCTTGATTTAACCATTTTTGTTCATCTTCCGTGAAAGGGGAAGATGACATATTTTCGAATTTTTGAATATCCACCTCTTCTATATCTATATCGGCAAGTTTTTGTATCTAATTTTCACCAAGGTATGAAAAAGAAGCTTCTAAATATTCCTTAACCATCTCTTGTACTTTCAAGTCTTCTACTGGATAACCATATAATCTTTTCACTTCTTTAGTTAAATGAATAAATGTTTTATCCAATGCAATTTGATCTTCTTCTGATTTCTTTGAGTCTACTTCTCCGTCCTCCTCGACTAATGTAATTACTCTTTTAATTGCTCGCATTGTTTGCTCAATTTGTTCCTTTTCTTTTTCTAAAGCATATAAATGGAGGGACAAACTTTCATTTAAATCCATATTAAAACTTGATTCATTTAACAAAGTAGTAACTTTATCAAGGCTATACCCTAGAAATTTTAGACTGATAATTTTTTGTAAGGTAATAATATCTTGATGATTGTAAATGCGATGCCCTGAAGAAGGATTTTTTTCAGGTTGTAATATACCAATTTCATCATAGTAATGCAAAGTAGGAATTGGTATTCCTGTCCTTTTTGAAAATTCTCCAATAGAAAACTTTTTATTATTCATCAAAATTCCTCCTATCCATTGGTATAAGTTAATCATAATACATCAAGTAACTAGAGGCTCAAGAGAGAAATTTAAAGTTTGAGGTGATAGATAAATGGTAAATGTGCAAAAAATGAGATTGTCTGTTACAGACACCGAGACGGTATGGGGAGGTCTAATTCCCACACACCAATATTTGTGAATATGTTACACTAGACGTAATAACTGATTATTCAGTCATTAAACCAACGGGGTAGGTTAGTTAAAGAAGTGCTTAGAATAATGTTGCGATATGGACGCAAAGCAATGAGGGAGTAGTATGTTTATAGTTAGAACAGTTATTTTATGGATATTTATATCAACGATCATTAATGCATATTTAATGACATTACCCATACCTGTTTTACGAAAAAGAGATTATCCGGCTAACTATCTAATTAAACGAAATAATAGGATAGATATACAAAACAATAGGGAATGTGCAGCATTTTCAACAGCATATGTGTTGCGTCATTTTGGAATGGAGGCCGATGGTGATGAGTTATATACTAATTTCCCTAGTAAAGTGAGGTCAGGCAATGTATATCCAAAAGGAATCCGTACGTTGTTAAGAAAAAAGGGGTTTAAAACAAGCTATTATAAAGGAAATATAAATACATTAAAGTACGAAGTTAGTAAAGGAACTCCCGTAATTGTTTTTATTAAAGTACATAAGGATCGTAATAATTTGCATTTTGTCCCTGTCGTAGGATATGACAAGGAATATGTCTACCTTTTAGAATCACTAAGGGAACTGGCGAATTGTAATGATGATAACAATAGCTATAATCGAAAAGTTCCTATTAATGAATTTAGGAAACTGTGGAATGTGAAAAATATTAATATGGTTCTTTATAGCAATACTTACATAACTGTAGACGCCACGCAAAGATAATGATATTTTTACTCTAACAGCCCCCAAACTTAAATGTTTGAGGGCTGTTTTTTTATGTCGATAAACTAAAAAAGTTAGGCGATAAATTCAAAATTTTTATCGATAATTTAACAATACTTATCGATATATTCATAAAATCATCTATTGAACCTGTAAAAGCTGCAATATATCTTTACCAATTTGACTAGGGTTTGCCGCCAATATAGGAGATCGATAATTTGATAAAACAACGACGCCCGTTTGTTGTGTTTTATCAAACCCTAAATAACTTGAAAAAGCTTTCGTCGAACCATTATGCCAAATGATATTGTGATCGAGTTGCCATCCTAGACCAATACTTATATTTTCTGAAAAAGTTTCAGTTGCTTGATGTGTTAATGTATAACCTAAATTTTCATCACTTAAATGTACTTTCGTAAATTTTAAAAGATCATTAACAGTTGAACGGACTGCCCCTGCTGCCATAAATTCATTCATTTGGAGAGGTGGCTTTTTATGTCCGAGGATAGTGTATCCTTGCAATACTGCCTCTGCCTGATTGGTAGGGATAGAGATAAAAGTATTTGGCATATTTAAAGGATCTGTTAATCTTTGTTTGATAGCAGTTTCAAAATCAGTATGAAGTGTATTAGCTAAAATATATCCTAAAAGCCCCATCCCTACATTAGAATATCGAAATTTAACTTTAGGCTCGTCCGTATGCGTTTTAAAATAATGTATAGTCTCGTCCAGTGAATATTGACAAAAAGGATCACGAGGTGTCTGCGCATCAAAAACATTGTAAATGTTCTTCAGCACACCTATTCCCGGTAGCCCAGAAGTATGATTGGCTAAACGCTTGAGCGTAACAGGGTGAGTATCGGGAATTGCAGAAAAGTATTTGCCTATAGAATCTTCGACATGGACTTTTCCTTCCTGAACCATTTCCCCTAATATGGATGTAGTAAAAACTTTAGAAATTGAGCCAACTTCATATATGTAAGACTTTTCTTCCAGCATAAAATTCGAGCCACCGAAAGTAAAGGTAGCTTCCTGACCTTGAGATATGATACCAATGGATAAAGCAACATTTGGGCGAGTTTTTATATAGGGATAAGCAATTTTAAAAATGTCTTTTTTTAAATTATGTAAATCCAAAAGAATACCTCCATTATGAACGCTTATTTTTTTCCTGCTCCGCTGAAATAATAGAATGTAATTTCAAAAGTATGTCCTTTAATTGTAACAGGTCCTCTCGATTGAGCTATGAATAATATTTATAAATAATAGTAAGCTCAATTTCCTCCTGCTTTTGAAAATAAAGATGCCCTCGTTCATCTAGCTCTATAATCACTTCTCTACGATCCTTTTTACTCATTGTTCTTTTAATAAAACTTTCTTGCTCCAGCCTATTTACTAACTGGCTAACAGCACTCGCGGATGTCCCCATTAACTTTGCCAATTCATATGTTTGAAGGGGCCTTTCGTCTGAAGAAGATTTAAAAATACTGCTTGTTTTGTAGTTAATGTTTCATCCAACAAAGAGGGAAATTCTTCGGTTAACCTTAAATTGGTTTCATATTCAACTTGATTAATCTCCTAAATAAGATGTACCAATTCCTTATCCATACGTTTTACTACCTAAATAATTAATATATATAAATTATAAATATGTATTAACAATAATGCAATTTCCTTGAATATGCATAAATATTCGATTGTTCGCATTATTGTCACATCAGAAGGTAAAATTCTAACTTTTGAAAATAAACATAAAAATTCAGTTGATTTTATATTTATGCATTGTTATACTAATCCCAACAGCAACGAAACAAGGAGTGAAGGCTATGAAATTACTTGAGGAAGTACAGCTAAAGTTAGTAACTAGCTTAAAAGATAAGGACTTATTAACCTTGCTAGACTATACAAGTGAAGAGGTTCAGCAGTTAGTTGAGTTATCGACACAGCTAAAAATGATTACTAAAGAAGGGAAATGTCCGAAGCTATTAGAAGGTAAGACACTCGGTATGATTTTTGAAAAACATTCAACTCGTACTCGTATTTCATTTGAAGTAGGTATGAACCAATTGGGCGGAAAAGGTATGTTTATGCATGCGCGTGATTTACAGATTGGTCGCGGTGAATCTGTTTATGATACAGCACATGTGCTATCAGGCTATTTAGATGGCATTATGATTCGAGCGAATTCTCATGCAATGGTTGCAGAGCTTGCAGAGCATGCTTCTATACCGGTAATAAATGGACTAACGGATATTTATCATCCATGCCAAGCTTTAGCGGATTTAGAAACAATCTTTGAACATAAAGGTGAACTAAAAGGACTTAAAATTGCTTATGTTGGAGATGGCAACAACGTGGCGCACTCATTAGTAGTCGCTTCTGCGCATGTAGGAATGAATGTGGCAGTGGCAACACCGGTTGGCTATGAATGTGACGAAGAAGTAATCGCGAAGGCACAGGCTATCGCAGCAGTAAATGGTAGCATAATTACAATTACAAATGATCCTGTAGAAGCAGTTTTAAACGCGGACGTAGTATACGCTGATGTATGGACGTCAATGGGGCAAGAAGAGGAAACTGCGAAACGTCTACAAGACTTTGCTGGATACCAAATTAATGATGAGCTTGTCGCATACGCAAAGCCGAATTATATGTTCTTGCACTGTTTACCGGCCCATCGTGAAGAAGAAGTAGCGACATCTGTTATTGATGGACCAAATTCCTATATTTTTGAGCAAGCAGAAAACAGACTTCATGCGCAAAAAGCGGTTCTTGCATCGATTCTAGCATAGAACTTAAATTGCTCTACGTTTAGTAAGCACAAACTTGCTTTAAAGCTATACTTCTCGGTTTGGGAAGTACTATATAGACAGAGTTCACATTGGCAACAGGGGGTGTCACTGTGAATAACATAACGGTGGTTGCAGACAGAGGGATGTAAACCACGCGCGATGTATGTGATCAAGATGGATGACCACATCGCTACATAATAAAGTAACCTGGGAGACGCTAGGTTGCTTTTTTCTTGTTGCGCTGCCTTTCAAGGGCGCTCTTCAAATGAACAGTTACTTTGGAAAAATATAAATCCTAGTTTTCCAATCTTTTATAGAGAATTAAAACAATTATCTATATAATAGGATAAATAAGTAATTTAAGGAGGGCTCCGGTTGAACATTGATCATATCGAGGCATTTTTATATGTCGTGCATTATAAAAGTATTCATAAGGCCGCCAATGCATTGTTTTTATCTCAACCGACTGTGACGGCTCGTATTAAATCATTGGAGCGAGAGTTGAATGTCGAGTTATTCCATCGCGATGGGCGAAGTGTAATATTATCGGATAAAGGGAAGGACTTTGTTCCGTTTGCGACACAGATTGTGGAAACCTTTCAACGAGGGAAAAAACAATTAGAGGAAACGCAGGAGTCTAATGAGGTGTGTATTGGTACAAATGGAGTCACAGCACAATATTTTTTAGCTTACGCTTTGCCGAAATGGAAGAGAGACTTTCCGCATTTGCATTTTCAGATCATCACAGGTTCAACAGCGGTGATTTTAGAGAAACTGCAAAGTCATCAAATCAATATGGGTCTTATTCAATATGTTCATAGGGAAGGAATTTACAATGAGCTATTGCTAAGTAATGCGGTTAAACTTGTGATGCATCGGGAGCACCCCTTTATACAAAAAAATGTAATGAATGCAAAGGAAATGGCACGACAGAAAATGGTGTTTTTTGAATGTGGGGCTTTTGATTGGAATTATGTGCATAAAATGTTTGAGGTAGAGGGCGTATCAGCAAATATTGAAGTGCGAACGGATCATTTAGAAGTAGCGAAAGAATTTATCCGTACAAGGGAGTATATGAGCTTCTTACCACATCTTTGTGTAAAAAAAGAGCTTGAAAGTGGTGAATTTGTTGAGGCTGATGTTAAGCATTTACTTGATATGAATCAACATATTTTTTTAACATATAAAAATAAAGAGACGCTTGCACCAGCTTTATGGAAAACAATAGTAGAGACAGCTGTACAATTTGAAAGCATTTAAGAAAATTTAACTACTTTCAGCAATGGTCAACCACTTCTATAGGTGGTGAGATGAATGCGGGTTTAAGTGTTACTTTTCAAGGGTATCCAAACATCCGCTGAAAGGAGTTCACAGAGGATGTTAACCTAAAATCATCGCATCCATGGGATAACGGCTAACTGACCTGCATCGGTAAAAACGCCACGTCCTGTGGCATTACCGAAATGACCGACATCGTGTCGCCCTCGTGTTGTTGCTGTCGCTTCGCTTTCGCACAGACAAAAACGTGTTGCTGTCGCTTCGCTTTCGCACAAAAGACAATTGCGGACCTAAGCACACGGACACAATTATGCCGAGGCATAATTGATATTGATAAAATATTTTATATGACAGTAAAATTTTTTCTATTATGTAGCCCATTGCAAATTGTATAAATGAAAGGTATTATCTTCCTCAATCCTATTTTATTTATGATTCCATAAATAAAGTATTTTTTTACACTTAAAACATACTTAACCACTAAGTTTAGTAAAAATAAAATTTGAGGAGGAGTAAATATGGTGAGACAGGACAAAATTCGATTCGGGGCTATTATTCATGGTGTAGGTGGTAATATTTCAAGTTGGCGTCATCCGAAGGTTGCTAGCAATCAAAGTGTAAGCTTGCCGTTTTATATTCAACAGGCACAAAAGGCTGAGCAAGGGAAATTTGATGTAGCTTTTATTGCGGATGGTTTATTCATCAATGAAAAATCGATTCCGCATTTTTTAAATCGTTTCGAGCCACTAACAATCTTATCGGCGCTAGCAGTAACAACTAAAAACATCGGGTTAGTAGGCACTGTATCAACTTCCTATAGCGAACCATTTACAGTGGCACGTCAATTTGCCTCTTTAGATCATATTAGTGGGGGGCGTGCAGGATGGAATGTTGTCACGACCCCGTTAGAAAGCACTGCCTTAAACTACAATAAAACAATTGAGCAGCATCCGAGTCACGCAGAGCGCTATCAAATTGCTGAGGAATATTTAGAAGTGGCAAGGGGATTGTGGGATTCATGGGAAGACGATGCTTTCATTGCAGATGTAGAAAATGATGTTTTTTTTGATTCAACTAAGCTACACACATTAAATCATCAGGGGCAATATTTTTCAGTGCAAGGTCCGCTAAATATTGCGCGCTCTAAGCAAGGGCAGCCTGTTATTTTCCAAGCGGGTTCTTCAGATGCAGGAATTCGATTAGCCGCAAAGGATGCAGACGCAATCTTTACACATGGTACGTCATTAGAAGAGTCACAGAAATTTTATAAAAGAGTAAAGACTGAAGTTGCAGCATTTGGACGCAATCCAGATGAAGTTAAAATTTTCCCAGGAATTTCTCCGATTATTGGCGATACGCTTGAGGAAGCGGAAGCGAAGTATCAGGAAATCGTTGAGCTCGTTTCGATAGAGCGTGCACTTGCTTATCTTGGTCGATATTTCGATCATCATGATTTTACACAATATGATGTAGATGCTCCGTTCCCAGAGCTTGGTAAAATAGGAGCAAATAGCTTTAGAAGTACGACTGATTATATTAAAAAATATGCCAAACAAGAAGAGTTAACATTGCGACAAGTTGCTTTACGTGAAGCAACCCCAAAAACGGCGTTCTTTGGCACAGCAGAGCATGTTGCTGATCTCGTACAGGAATGGTTTGAAAAAGAGGCGGCTGATGGCTTTATTATAGGTGTTACTGTACCTGGAGCACTGGATGATTTTGTAGATAAGGTTGTGCCGATTTTACAGGCTAGAGGGCTATATCGTGAAGAATACGAGGCGGACACATTACGTGGTAACTTAGGTTTACCATTTAAAGAAAGCCGTTATGTCAAACAATCTGTCTAAAAACCTAGTAAATATATATGAATAAGTGTATTTGGAGGAGGAAAGTGTATGAGCTATTCATTAGGTATATTAGATCAAAGTCCCATTATTGAGAGTGCTACAAACGAGCAGACCTTACAAAAAACAGTGGCTCTAGCACAAAAAGCAGAGAAATTGGGTTATTCACGTTTTTGGGTGTCAGAGCACCATAATACAGCTACATTAGCGGGGTCATCTCCAGAGGTATTAGTGTCTTATCTACTTGCTAAAACAAAGTCTATCAATATCGGGTCGGGTGGAGTGATGCTTCAGCACTACAGCCCATACAAGGTAGCAGAAAATTTCCATGTTCTCGCTTCGTTGGAGCCCGGGCGAGTTGATTTAGGCATAGGGAAGGCACCGGGCGGTTTACCCCTCTCTACGAAGGCGTTGCAATATGGCACGTTCAATCAAGGCGAAGATTTCGAGGGAAGATTAACATTTTTGCAGCAATTAATTGATCAAGCTGTTCCATCTGAACACGAGTTATATGGCGTACAGGTAACGCCGATTCCAAAGGTAAAACCAGCATTATTTTTACTTGGGGCAAGTCCACAAAGTGCCGCTCTTGCAGGCACATTAGGCATTGCGTTCGTCTTTGCTCGATTTATTAATAGTGATAATGACGTGTTAGCACAAGCAGCTACAGCATATCGCAAGCATTATCCAAACGGTCATTTCGCCGTTTCAATCGCAGCCTTTGCAGCCCCTACAAAAGAAGAGGCGAAAGAGTTAATTGGTGATCAAAAAATTACGAAGGTGCATTTAGCGAGTGGGAGAAGCCTAACATTACAATCGGTAGAACTTGCAGAGAGATTTGGTCAGGAATCTGGAGAGACATTTACGGTGAAGCAATATGATGCAGATATTGTATACGGTTCTCCAGAAGACATTAAAACGATATTAGATGACTATCATGTGCGCTATCAAATTGATGAGTTTATTTTGCATACGCCTGTGTTGAAGGAATTTGAACGGGAACGATCATTTGAACTTTTAAGTCCAGTAAATTTGCAGCAAAAAGAAGCGGTAAGCTAAGGAGGAAATGAACATGGCAAAAAATATAGATGTAATTGTTTGGTCTAAGCAAGGCTGTAGTTATTGTGATGAAGTGAAAACATACTTACAACAACAAGGCATTTCGTACAAAACGGTGGATGTAACACATCAGGATGCATTCCGTGACATTCTTGAAATAAAATATGGTGTCCGTTATGTCCCGGTTGTCGAAATTGGAGCAAATGGCGTCTTTAAAGCAGTAACAGAAATTGGGTTGGAGCATTTAAAAGCAGTACTTGCTGTTGATCTACCATCGCATGCATAAGAAGAGAGGGAGTTTATGAAAAAATTATCGTTTTATTTACTATTATTGCTAACTTTACTTTTAACAGCTTGTACAAATACGGAAAAGTCCGAAGGGGATACTAGTGAAAATAGTGCAGCACAAGGTGGCAAGGATGTTCAAAAAATCATTGTTGGTACAGGAACCCAATTTCCAAATATCTGTTTCATTGATGACAAGGGGAATTTAACAGGATATGATGTAGAGCTTGTTCGTGCCATTGATGAGAAGCTACCAGAATATGAAATTGAATTTAAAACAATGGAATTTGCAAATTTATTATTAAGTTTAGAGACAAGGAAAATTGACTTTATTGCCCATCAAATGGAGGTCAATAGTGAACGAGAGGAGAAATTCCTCTTTAATAAAGAACCTTATAATGTATTCCCATTAAAAGTAACAGTCAATGAAAAAAACAATTCTATTCAATCCATTGATGATTTGAAAGGGAAAAACGTTAGTGTTTCACCAACTAGTAACTCGGCTGTCTATATAGAGAAATATAATAAGGAACATAATTTAGGCGCTAATATTATCTATTCTTCCGGCTCGGTTGATATTCACAATCAACTTGCGACAGGTCGTATCGATGCAATCATTACAACACCATTTGCAGTAAAGTACTTTAATGAAAGTAATGAGGCGCAGGAGAAGGTTGTAGGAGATGCTTTATTAAATTCAAAAGTTTACTTCTTATTAAATAAAGACGAGGCTGTCTTACAGAAGCGACTTGATGATGCAATTCGAGAGTTAAAGGCAGAAGGCGTCATTAGTAAGTTAAGTAAGAAATGGTTAGGTGACGATTATTCGGTAGACTTCTAAACGGAATAGGAGAGGGAGAAGGAAGTATGGCTAATGACTTTGACTTCACACTAATTGCAAAAGTACTTCCAATATTGCTTCAGTATTTACCAGTAACACTTGAAATTTTAGTGTTCGCCACTATTTTTGGCATGCTGCTCGGTATAGTGATCTCTATACCAAAGTTGCTACACATACCAGTATTGAAGCAAATTATAACGATTTATATTTCGTTTATTCGAGGTACGCCGATTTTAGTGCAATTGTTTTTAGTGTTTTACGGTATACCAGCATTATTGAAACTTGTGCATATTGATGTAACAAGAATGGATGCTATGTATTTTGTAATTATTACTTATACGTTGAGCAATGCTGCATCGTTTGCTGAGATTTTTAGAGCGGCAATTTTAACAGTTGATCGTGGTCAAATGGAGGCAGCTTATTCAGTTGGATTAAGTGGAATACAGGCCTTTATTCGCATAATTCTTCCTCAGGCGATTCGTGTGGCCTTTCCCAATATGGCAAATACGATGATAAGTTCATTAAAGGATACGTCTTTAGCATTTTCTATTGGCGTTATGGATATGGTGGGACGTGGAGAAACGCTAATGGCTTCAACGACAAGAGCACTGGAAATATATTTGGCGCTGTCCATCGTTTATTATGTCATTGTTATTTTGTTAGAAAATGTATTAAAGCGCAATGAACGGTATCTTAATCGATATATGCCAAAGGAAACTGCATCTAGCTAGGGGGTAAAGGCTATGACTATAGATATTGCTTTTATTTTTGAAGCGGTAAAAGAAATTAGTAAAGTCTTGCCGTTAACGTTGTTCATGGCAGTTACACCTGTCTTATTGGGCACTTTAATCGGCATTATTATTGCATTTATTCGAATACAACAAACAAAATTTCTCGCACCATTGTTGAATTTTTACGTATCTTTTTTTAGAGGCACACCTATCATTATGCATATTATGCTTGTTTATTTTGGCATACCAATTGTTGTTGATGTCTTTGCCAAGGCTTTAAAAATTGAGATTCAATCAAGCTCTATTCCTATTTTATTTTTTGTTATTTTTGCTTTGACGCTAAGTGCAGGAGCCTATGCTTCCGAAATAATTCGGTCCGGTATTTTAAGTGTACCAAAGGGACAGCTAGAGGCAGCATATGCAGTCGGTTTAACATTTTCACAGGCGATGCGACGCTTTATATTACCCCAAGCATTTAGTAAATCCATCCCTAACTTCACAAATGTTTTTATTGGTTTCTTACATGCCACTTCACTAGCATTTTTCCTTTCGGTTAAAGAGTTAACTGGGGTTGCGAATATCGTTGCTTCTATTAATTTAAAGTTTTTGGAGGCATTTATCGCTGTCGGGCTAGTTTATTGGGGTGTTTCAGTTATCGTTGAATGGTTTGCACATCGTATTGAGAGAAGAGTAACTGCCTATAGTAAGGGAGGCATTTAACTTCTTTTCGGCGAATGTCTTTTGTATCGGAAGCGTAGCGACAGGTACAGGTATCCAAACATCCGATGAAAAGAGGGGCTCAGGCTAAGAGATGTAATTTATGCTGAGGCATAATGGATATATTGTTGATTAAATAGAAAAGGGGATTGAACAATGGCAGTAGCTGAAATAGTGATTGAGCATTTGAAAGAGGAAGACTATGCCCGGTATTTAGAGGTTCTAGTAGAGAGTTATGCACAATATGAAAAAGAATATGAAAACCCAGAGAACTGGGCATCGTACTTAAGTGATATTCGCGCATCTGTTGGTAATCCAAATGCAGAAACCATTTTAGTAGCAAAGCGTGGTAATGAGATTTTAGGGGGACTGCAATTATTTACAGATTCCGAAAAAGCGTATGGTCTGCCGGAGCTTGACATAAAGTCTACCATTGTACGCTTACTGGGCGTCCATCCTAAAGGAAGAGGGCTAGGCATTGCTAAAAAATTATTGCATGAAAGCTTCGACTTTGCACGCAATCGTCAGGATCAAGCATTATATTTGCACTCAGGTGATATTATGCAGGCTGCTATTAATCTTTATTTATCGCTGGGCTTTGTAAGAGATGAGTCTAAAGAGTTTTATAAGGGAGGCAAGCTTGTCAAAAGTTTCCGCTATGATTTATAAATTCCCGTAAAATTTTTTATGCCATAGGAAAGGGTTGATTCACCCTTTTCTATGGCATTTACTTTTAAATCAGCGCTTATGAAATTTTGCCATAGGCTAAGTATGGGAAAAAACCTTCAAAGAAACGCTCGGTTGCTGGCATAAAGTAAGATCCGAAATGGAAATCAGGATCTAATGTCGTAATAATCCATGTTCCGCCAGTAGAGGTGGTATCAATATATAAAACAGCACCACCATCTTCCGTCGATATTAAAATATCTGCATTCTCAGGAGGCCAGAAAACGCCATGTTGATGCCATGTGCAGTCAGCGAGTGTTAAATAACCGTTAAATAGAGGATGTTTTGGTTGTTGTAATACTAGACCACTTGAAGCATCTTTTTCAAGCCACCACCAAAAATTCGTTGGTCGTTCTTCCCATTGTTGTGCTGGTAGCCAACTCCATGGCTGTGGTCCAAATGCAACTACAATTCCACCTTTATCAGCAAATGATTGTATTTTTTTCACGCTAGCAAGTAACAGCTTGTGATTTAATTGAGAGGGAACAATAAGTACGTCTAAGTCGTCGATGTCCGTTTCTAGGAAATCGGGATGATAAATTAATTTTTTTATATATTGATTGAATTTTGGTTCAAGGAATGTCCGATAATGTGACTCATTACCACTATATATAACACCGATTTTTCTCATTGTACTGTGCACTCCTTTAATGATTGTACTTCTGCTTCAAGCCATGCTAAAAATTGTGGACGAATAAGATCAGTTGATTTGTTTTCATTAGCATAGCCTAGTAAATCCCGTCCTGCATGGACTAAAATGGTACCATTTGTTGTAGAACGATCTACATATGTAACCGCTTTACCATTTGAGAAAGTAAGTAATATTTCGGCATCTTCTGGTGCGTGGTGATAACCACGTGCAAAAAAGCCAGCAACTCCTTTTTTAAATGTCATATCTTCAGTAGTTACACCTTGGAAAATAGATGAATCTGCATTAGGAAAAACCTCATAATCTTTATAACTACGAATAAGCTGTGGCATAAATGGACCGCAGCCTGGTAGCCATTCACGGAATAGATGGCCACAATACACTACGATTTTTTTCTCTTCTAAAAAGGCAGCAATCTTCTCACGTTGACTATACAAAAATTCTTGATCAATAAAGTTTGGTATTAGGATAACATCCACATTCTCCAAATTTGCGTATGCAAAATCATATTGATCAATTATTTTTGATTCATTTCCTGTATCTTTTTGCATACGACCATTCACACCGAAAGCATGTCCAGGGTCTAGTTTTAGTATCGAAATCGAGTCACTCATATTTTATTCCTCCAAAAATAAAGTTAAGGTTTAAATTATATTGAAAAAATATTTTATGCCTTTTGAATATTGTTCGTGGAAAAAATTCCCCTCTAATATCTTGGAAACAAAAGGAAGTGCATAAAACTAGTTTGACAATGATAATCATTATCACTATACTGTAATATGTATTTAGATGCAAATGATAATCATTTTCAATAAAACCAAAATAGAAAGAAGGGTTCGTTTTGAAACCAATTGCTTATGTTGGTATTGATATACAGTTTTCGAGACTGACAGATGAGGATCGAAAGCGAGGATTAACATTTTTATATTTATACGATTTACCGTATACCGATTTACGTGCCTATGCGGGCTTAATTATTACTAATTTAGTAGAGGAGCAATTTTTATTAGAGCATAAAAATATTTTGAATCAATATTTGTCTCATGGCGGCGTTATTTTTTCACTTACAGAGACATCATTACCTTGGTTAGCGGGAGTTCCTAACTGGAAGCGTTCTCCGATTCCGTTAAAGGATCGTGAAATAATTATAAAAGAGCCAATATATCCATTATTCGCAGGTATTGATGCTTATGACATTAACTACCGTAAAGGAGTTCGAGGATTTTTTTCTCGTGGTTATTTCGAAAAGATTCCATTGCATGCAGAAGTACTTGTGACGGATCAAAGTGGTGCGACGATCATTTATGTGGATCGTGATTCAACAAATGGCACAATTTTTGCAGGTGCAGGGACGGATATTTATCGAGTATTTATCGATGAAGATAATTCCTCACGATATTTAAGTTTGCAAATGCTTACATGCATCCGAGAAGAGTATGAGCGAAATCAATTGAAGGGAGTGGAGACACAATGATTGGTATCGTAACAAATGGATTACCCTTTCAAAACCGATTTTTTGAAGACCAAGAATTTCATTATTTATATGATGATATTTTACATATTCGTGAATTACATCGATATAATTTAGCAGATTATGACACATTGATTTTATCATGTCGCCTTGATATTCCCCATTTGAAACGTTATCAATCGCAGCTTATCTCATTTATTGAATCGGGTAAGCGGCTCATTATTTTTGGTGAGATATTGGATAATTGGTTTCCAACAATTGATTGGGAGGATTCGGAAGTGAATTTCAGCTGGTGGGTACGCGAAGGCAGCGATTTACCAATGAGCGAGCAAAATACAACACATCCGTTATTTAACTATATAACGCTTCATGATATGAAGTGGCATTATCATGGTTCGTTTTTACCACCAGCTGGTGCGCAATCATTACTAGATATACCAGGTGGTCGTTCACTATTTTATATCGACAACGTAAGTTTTAAAGGTGAATTAGTTGTCACAACACTAGATCCAATGTTCCATATTGGGCTTGGTTTTATCGATCAGTCGAAGCCCTTTTTACACGGAATGGCAAAATGGTTAAGAGAGGAAGAGAATTAATGAAAAAATATGGTTATTTAGCTACACTAGCATTAACTGCAATGCTTGCAGCGTGTGGCAGTCAAGATGGAGGATCATCTTCAAATCAATCTGCTGAATCTTCAAAAGCGGAAGTTCAGTCAACGGTAGAGGAAAAAATTGTGACGGATCAGCTTGGTCGTGAAGTAACAGTACCAGGCAAAATTGATCGTGTCGTGACAGGAGGGATATTACCTTATTTCTCTACATGGTATGTCGCTACAAACTCAACGAAAGAAATTGTTGGTATGCATCCAAATTCGTATAATGCCGCGAAAAATTCAATTTTGGCCAAAATCTCTCCAGATGTTTTAAAAGCAGAAACATCGTTTATTCAAAATGGTGAAGTGAATGTGGAAGAATTAATGAAAGTGAACCCTCAACTTTATGTAGAGATTTCAACAAATGAGGATTCTATTAATAAAATTTCAGAGGCTGGAATCCCTGTTGTTGCCGTAAAAGCAATTGATGCTGCTGCTGCGGAGCCTTTGGCAACATTCAATAGCTGGTTGAAATTAACGAGTCAAATGACAGGAACGACTGACCGTGCTGACCGTTTCTTAGATGAAGGTAAAAAAGTGCAGTCCGAACTTGATGCTAAATTAAAAGATGTTGCTACTCAGGACAAGCCTCGTGCGATGATACTACATATGCATAATGATAAATCCATCACGGTTGGTGGTAAAAACTTTTTCGGTAATCAATGGCTTAACGCAACAGGAGCTGTAGACGTTGCTGAAAATGATGTACAAGGAAAGAAAGAAGTAAATATGGAGCAAATCTATGCTTGGAATCCAGATATCATTTATATCACCAACTTCACTGAAACGCAGCCAGAGGACTTACTTAAAAACAAGGTAGATGGACAGGATTGGAGTCAGGTGAAAGCTGTTCAAGAGGGGAAAGTTTATAAAATTCCATTAGGTATTTATCGTTGGTTCCCACCAAGTGGCGATGCGCCATTAATGCTAAAATGGCTGGCACAAAAAAATCACCCAACGTTATTTAACTATAAAATAGAAGATGAGATTAAAACTTACTATAAGGATTTCTATGAATTTGATGTTTCAGATGAGGAAGTCCACTCTATTTTAAATCCTTCTTCAGATGCAGCGAAATATTAAGGACTGAATGTAAATGAAGAAATGGAAAATGTTACTTTTATGGTTGCTACCGATTTTGGTAGCAATCGTTTCACTCGGTGTTGGACGATTTGAGGTAAGCTTGGAGCATATTATTAAAATCCTAGCTTCTCAAGTATTTCCTATTGAACAAACATGGACAAATATGGAAGAAACTGTAGTGATGAATATTCGGTTACCTCGAATATTACTTGCTCTATTGATTGGCGGTGGTTTATCGATTGCGGGTGCAGGCTTTCAAGGTATGTTTGGAAATCCACTAGTATCTCCTGATATATTAGGTGTTTCTGCGGGTGCAGGGTTTGGAGCATCGCTTGGGATATTGTTATTTGGACAAAACTTTATTGCACAAATGATGGCACTGATTTTTGGATTAGGTGCAATTGGCTTTACGTATTTAATTGCAGGAGCAAAGAAAAACGCACCGATTTTTATGTTTGTCTTAGCAGGTGTTGTTACGTCTGCACTCTTTAATGCATTAATTTCCTTAACAAAATTTTTGGCCGATCCGGAGGAAAAACTTCCAGCCATTACTTACTGGTTAATGGGAAGTCTTGGTACCGCGACCTATAAGGATTTATATATTGGTGGACCACTCATATTAATTGGAATTTTACTATTATATTTACTTCGCTGGCGATTGAATATTTTAACATTGCCGGAGGACGAAGCAGCATCAATGGGAATTCCCGTTACTCGTTTAAAATGGTTCGTCATTTTAGGAGCGACTTTAATTACAGCCGCATCCGTAGCCGTTGCTGGTATTGTTGGTTGGGTTGGTTTAATTATTCCACATGTTGCACGTATGCTAGTCGGGAATAATAATCAATTTGTATTACCTGTATCCGTAGCTATTGGTAGTATTTATTTATTAATAATTGATGATTTAGCTCGATCATTAACAGCAACAGAAATACCTTTATCTATTTTAACAGCAATTATTGGAGCGCCGTTCTTCGCTTATTTATTACGCCGTTCAGGAGGAGGCTGGGCATGAAAATTGAAGTGATAAACGGTAATTATCATTATGAAAAAAGACGAAAGAAATTACCTGATTTATATGCACAAGACATCAATTTCTCATTGGAGCCTGGCGAAATAATGGCGATTCTAGGTCCGAACGGAGCAGGGAAGACGACGATGTTAAAATGTATAACTGGGTTACTTGAATGGAAAAAAGGAGAAACTTTCATAGACGGCAAATCACTTGTAACATTAAATCGTAAAGAACTATGGAAACGTGTTGGATATGTGCCCCAAGCGCATAAAATGGTATTTGGATTTTCTGTAGAAGAGCTTGTCGTTATGGGGAGGGCTCCGTATATTAGTACCCTTGCTCAGCCATCCGCGAAGGATTTGGAAGCGGCTCATCAAGCACTTGAGATGGTTGATATTTTACATCTTGCTAAAAAATCATGCAATGAAATTAGTGGTGGTGAATTGCAGTTAGCTTTAATTGCAAGAACGCTTGTTTCTGAACCAGAAGTTTTGATTTTAGATGAACCTGAGTCGCATTTGGATATTCAAAAACAAATAGTTATTTTACAAACGATTAAGCGTTTATCAAAGGAACGTGGAATTTCGTGCATAATTAATACCCATTACCCAAATCATGCATTTTATCTAGCAGACCGAGTCTTGATGACTGCCAAAGAAAAAGGCGTCATCTACGGTAAAGTACAAGAGGTAATGACAGAAGTAAGGATGAAGGAATTTTTCGGTATTGAGTTGAAAAAAATTATATTTGAAGAAGGAGATTACCTGGTTGAAACGATGATACCAAGCGCATTAGGGACTGAGCGTAACAGTCGATAATCTCCAAAAATAAACACGATCTCACCTTTCATGGCGAGATCGTGTTTTAAGTATCTACCTTATAAGTTGAAAATCTTCCCTGGATTCATAATGTTATGTGGATCAAGTGCTGCCTTTATGCTCTTCATCACTAATAAAGATGTTCCGTGCTCTGTAGACTGATATTTCATTTTCCCAATACCAACACCATGTTCACCGGTACAAGTGCCACCACGAAGTAAAGCAAATTGGACGATATGTTCATTGAAGCGGTTGGCTTTTGCTTGCTCCTCAGCATCTTTTGGGTCTAACATTAACAAGGCGTGGAAGTTACCGTCTCCTACGTGACCTACAATTCCGCCTGCAAGACCAACATCCTCAAGCTGTTCACGAGCATACAAAACGGACTCAGCAAGCACAGATATCGGCACACAAACATCAGTCGACATAAGCTTTTTTCCCGGATAGGCATGGATATATGCATAGGCCAATGAGTGGCGCGCCTCCCATAGTTTATTTCGAGCTGCATTGTCATGTTCAAATTCAACAAAAAGACAGCCAAAGTCCGCAAAAATTTCTCTAGCAAATTCTATATCTGCATGCATACCAGCTTCATTTCCGTGAAATTCTAAAAATAGTGTTGGTTTCTCGTCATAGGATGTTTCATTATAAATATTTGCTTGTTTAATAGAGGCTTCATCGACCAGTTCAACACGGCCAATTGAAATGCCCGCTTGCAGCAATGCGGTTACTGCACTGACAGCATCGCCAACTGTCGCAAAAACTGCACGTCCCGCCGATACAAATTCGGGTATACCATAGACTTGTAAAGTTAATTCTGTAAAGCAACCTAGCGTACCCTCAGAGCCAATGAAAAGGCCATTCAAGTGATAACCAGAAGAAGACTTCGCTGCTAAGCTACCGGTATGAATGACTGAACCATCGGCGAGTACAACCTCTAAATCTCTTACTTGATCGCGCATAACACCATAACGCACTGCGGTTGTTCCGCTGGCATTCGTTGCCGCCATTCCACCTAGTGTCGCATCAGCACCCGGGTCAACTGTGAATTGAAGTCCATGTTTTTTTAATTCTTTATTCAATTGGGCACGTGTTACACCCGGTTGTACTTTTACTAGCAGGTCATCTGGTCGAATTTCTAAAATAGCATTCATTTCAGAGAAATCGATAGAAATGCCATTTGCAATGGGAATTGCATTACCTTCTAAACTTGAGCCAACACCAAAAGGTACGACTGGTACATGTTCCGCATGCGCAATTTTTAAGATGGCACTGACATCGGCCGTGGAACGAGGAAAGGCAACGACATCTGGTAAGCTCATTGTATGATGAGATTCATCCTTTCCATGTAGCTGTCGCACCGTTTCGTTTGTTGACACCTGTTCTTCGGATAAAACTTTTTTTAGTTGATTTACTATTAATTCTACAGCAACAGTCATTCCAATCCCTCCTAATTTTCTGATAAATTAAACTTTATCATGCATTTATTGGAAATGGAATGAACTGCTATAAAAAATTAGTGAGCAAAGGCTTTTTCTAATTTTTGGGTAAATGCATCCTGCTCAGCAGGACTAGATTGCTGCCACCATTTTTCGAAAAACACACCAAGCCCTGGAAGTAAATGCTCTTCACCACGGCTAATTGCATCCTCGACAATATCTTTAAATTCAGCCGCTGATTGTCCATGTACGTTTGTCGTAATCGCATCTCTTATTTGAAAATTCATCTATTTCGCCTCCTTAGTAGTAATTTGTCCAACTCTTTAAGAAATATGTATAGAATTACAAATCAATTATGCCTTGGCATAATTGCGTCCGGAATCGGCTTTGTGCTAGACCTGCAGATGTTTTTTGTGCGAAAGCGCAGTGCTAACGTAGCGTCAGCAACACGAGGGCCGACACGATGTCGGTCATTTCGGTAATGCCATAGGACGTGGCGTTTTTACCGATGCAGGTCAGTTAGCCGTTATCGCATGGATGCGATGATTTTAGGCTAACATCCTCTGTGAACTCCTTTCCGATTTCCGTGACATCCGCCGGAGGCTTTGGGCCAACACGATGTTGGTCACTCAGTCGTTGCCACAGGACGTGGTGTTCTTAGATTGAGTTCCTCTATTTCAGCGGATGCTTTTGCTGAAAGAAGTTAAAACATATCATTTTTAAAATATCATACTATTGTTGCGTATAAATATTAAAAAGTGTCTATAAAAACTTGCTGATCATATTACTAAAAGGGCTGTTCGACACGCTTGTAGCCTATTAACTAAGATAGAGGCACCTAGGAATAATGGACTGTGCACAGTCGACAGGACAATAGGATGACAACACAGCATAATAATAAGTTATCACCTGAACTACCATTTGATGAAGTATTAGAATTAGTCCAGCCGATGATCACGTCGATTTTGTTAAAGTGCCAAATTTATAAGGATTTTGAGTATTATCGTCATATAGCATCCATAGCCGTGTGGAATGCTTGGCGTAAAGCAGATCAAACAAAAGGACTGTTTTCTGCTTATATTTATACAACCGTTAAAGGAGAAATTTTAAAAGAGCTTTCAAAGGAAAAGAGTTTTGAAACTATGAATACACTTGTGGATCATGAAACGATAAATTATATTCGAGATCGTGATATAGGTGATAGAAATCCAGCTCTTTTAGAATGGTTTATGTCTCATTTGAAATTAGAGGAAGGAAAAATAATACTACTTTTTTATGTAGAAGGTTATAGTTACTTGGAAATTGCTAAAGAACTAGGTGTATCTGTCGAGGCAGTTAAAAAAAGACGTACAAGAATAATGATTAAGCTTCGTGAGTTGTTAAATTCTATAGAAGAATAGTACTATAAAGCATTAAAGGTATGCTAATATCAGTGAAAAATGAATATTGGCATACTTTTTAAATTTGCATACAATTTCCAATAAAAATGCTATGATTTGTAAGAAGTCAAAGAAAAATACAATTTTTAATTTTATATTTCCTTTGGATAGAACATATTACCTATCTAATTTGATATATATTGGTATGGAGGGTTTCTGTTGGAGAATAGGTTGAATCAATTTGAGATAAAACAGAAAGAGATTTGGTATATAGTATTGCCACTATTGCTAGTGTTACCATTGTTAGGTTTAAGTAATCAAGTACTTGGTTCTTTTAACGAAGAAAGTTATATTTGTTTGAACTTGATTATACAAGTACTAATTATTGTATTTACAATGGCAATCGCTATTCAATCGTGGCTCGTTTTTTCGCATTTATTATCGAATCAAACATTATACATAGGTAATTTATTTTTTATCATCGCCTTGTTTGAATTAGTGAACTTGGCATTGGCTCAATATCCAATGGCTGAAACACTATATTTGGAAATATGGTTGGATTTAATAATGCGTTTATGCTTATCAATCGGTTTTCTCTTTATTATATTAAAGCGAAAAAAACGCTTAACGATGAAAGATCGTAATTATACATATAGCAGTTCCTTATTATTTGTACTACTGAGTCTTTTTCTAGTGTATCTCTCTTCAAAATATTTTTTACTCGAAGAACAATTGTTACTGGAAGCAAGCGCTATTGTTCATTTATTGTCTGCTGTCTTACAAGGTGTAACGATAGTGATTTTAAGTAAGTATAAAAAAGAGTTGCCTAAACGAGTTATGTGGCTTATTAGCGCAGCAATGTATTTAATTATTAGTGATATTTTCTTTGCGTTCATCAAAGATTTGAAATCAATTTGGGGCCTTTCAGCATTAATTTATCAATTTTTTGCATTCTTCTTTTTCCTAAAAGCCATTTACTATACAACTGTTGAAAAACCATTTCAGCAACTTCTAAAAATAAAGCGAGATCTTGAGTATTCGCAGCAGGAGCTTCATTTTCAAGCTTTTCACGATGACATTACAAAGCTTCCAAATGAACATTTATTATTGAAAACTTTAAAAGAGGATTTACAAGACAATAGTCGTCAAAAAGCAATCATTGCGATTGAGATTGATCGCCTTGCCGCTATCCGCTCATCTATAGGTATTAATTATTCTAATACCATGATGAAGCTTGTAGCAGAGAGAATTCAAGCTATATTACCACCTCATTATTTTGCAACAAAGCTTCTTGAAGGGCAGTTTATTATTTATATTAATCATGTGAAGACGAGAGAGGAGTTAGTACAATTTTGCTTGAATTTGAAGAGCGCTATGAAAAGACCATTGCAAGTACAACTATTCACACTCACCGGTAATCTTAATATTGGAATTGCCCCGCGTGAAGAAAATTGCTCAGGTGAAGAGCTTTTAATGCATGCTCAGTTAGCAATGAGAGAAGCGAGCCAAATACCTCAAAGAGTTCTCTTTTATAAGCCGGATATGTCAAATGGTCTTGCTGATCGTCTATTGCTTGAACAAGAGCTCCATAAAGCATTAGCTAATGAAGAATTTTACTTAGATTTTCAGCCACAAGTAAATTTAAAAACGGGTAATATTGACTCTGTAGAAGCACTAGTACGTTGGCGTCATCCAACTCGCGGATTTGTTTCACCTGAGTTGTTTATCCCCATTGCAGAAGAATCTGGCCTAATTATTCCTTTAGGGAAATGGATTTTAGAGACGGCGTGCGCTCAAGCAAAAATATGGAGGGAGCAAGGTTTGCCACCGATGAAGGTTGCCGTAAATTTATCTATCGGACAATTATTCCAGCAAGACTTAGTGCATATGGTACAAGAAATTTTACAATGTACAAAATTAGAACCAAAATACTTACAATTAGAAATTACGGAAAGTATGACGATGAACATCGATCAAATTACGCAGCTACTTCATGAATTAAAGGAAATCGGTATCCAAATCGCTGTTGATGACTTTGGGACAGGGTATTCGTCGCTTTCATATTTAAAAGATTTTCCGATTGATTGTTTGAAAATTGACCGGGCTTTCGTACGAAATATTCAACATAATCCAAATGATGAAGCGCTCGTTTCTATGATTTTATCCATGGCAAAGCATTTAAGATTAAAGGTTGTTGCCGAAGGAATTGAAGAAGTGGAGCAGCTTGCTTTCCTCATAGCCGGTGGCTGCGATTATATTCAGGGCTATTTATTTAGTAAGCCGATTTCCGCAGAAGAGATATCCAATAACTTTCACGAATTACATAGTCGAGCAAGAGATGTTTTAAAAGAGTTTAAATATGAAGAGGATTTCGTAATATAAAGTTAGGCTTATAGAGGCGGGAAATAGAGCGACGGGAAGAAGAGCCAGAGCGACGGAAAGAACCGCCAAAATCGTGGATAGAACCCTCGAAATCGTGGATAGAACCGCCAAAATCGTGGATAGAACCCCTGAAATCGTGGATAGAACAGCCAAATTCGTGGATAGAACCGCCAAAACGACGGATAGAAATGGGGATGACATGCCAGAATAAACACTCATTTTACCGAATTACAATACTTTTTTAGATAGGATACTTGCCTTAATTCATTGAAATAGTTTTTCTCAACATAAAAACTGCTTACTTCAATTTCATCATTGAAAGTAAGCAGTTTTTTTATTTAATGTGCGAGGTATTCTTCTTTTAATTCTCCTATGTCCACTTCGGATCGTTCCTCTAAAGAACGCCGTAAATGAACAGTTGCTGTTTTACCATCATCGTGAAGCTTGTCAATCCAGATTGATACGCCATTATAGCTTACTTCATATTCTTTTGGTGAGGCGACAATTTCTTGTGCACGTTCAAAATCCAATTGAAGCCCCCCCTTATTTTTTTGTCTTACCTTCTTTAGTAACCGTATTAATCAGGTTCATAAACTCTTGAGAAAATTCTTCACTAACTTTGTTTGGTGCTATTTTTTGGTTTTTTGGTGTTTGAGGTAATGACCCCTTGTTAGCGCTTTGGCCTTGCTTATTGTCTCTTCCCATGTTTAGTTTCTCCTTTCGTTTTGATATTTCTTAATATGGCTTTGATTTGATTTTTTATCATGGGAAAAAATAGGGAAAGGTAAGAATTTATTGTAGAAATGTTTAGAACTTTTTGGGTTAATAATAAAGCCTTAAATGCGCAAACTAAGTCATAATAACACCTTCGTAAAACCGCACATCGGACATTCTAGAAAGCATCTAGTCTAGCGAAATCACCCCACGTTTTATAATGAAACTTTTTTAATGGAAAAATCATTATTTAATAGCGCCCAGTTTTGAGGGAAAGGAAAACCTAATGCCCAATAACTTATACCTCGAAGATTATATTGCTTCGTCATGTCAAACTTAGCTTGTGCACTTCTAGCATCTTCAAACCATACCTCATGATTTCTACCTTGTTCATCGACATAACGGAAATACGGTGACTGTGCGGTCCTATCATATTGAATGGTTGCGCCATATTTTCTTGCTCTGTTAAGTGCTTCTTGGGAGCTAAATGTTTCTGCCTCTTGACCTTTAACATGCGGTAGAAGCCAATCGCGAGCATAAATTTGAAAGCCTAAAAATATTTTGTCAGCAGGCATAACTGATAATGCATATTCCACAACTTTTCTCATTTCGTTAATAGGTGAAATTGCTTGTGGTGGACCAAGTCGATATCCCCACTCATATGTCATCAAAATAACAAAGTCTGCAATTCTTCCGTGTGCTTCATAATCATGTGCCTCATATAAAGTGCCTGCCTGCGTTGCACTCGTTTTTGGCGCAAGTGCCGTTGATACTAGGAATCCTTTTGGATGAAGAGTATCAACAGCTAATTGGAGGAAAGTGTTATAATTTTCCCGATCTGCCGGAAGAACGTTTTCAAAATCGACGTTTAGAACTTTATAGCCCTTTTCCTGCATCACTTGTAAAGTGTTGTCGATGACCTTTTTCCTTAATTCTGCACTAGATAAAATAACATGTGATAAGTTGGAACCGGCTTCTGTGGAAGAGAAATTCGTAAGTGTCAGCATAGGAGTGACGTTTTTGGCAATGGCAGCATCAATCATTTCTTTATCCTTTATAGGCTGTAGTGTTCCATCCTCCTTCACCATATAAGCAAAGGGGCTAAAATAAGTTAGTAGATGACCAACCGCGTTTATCGACTGCACAGCTTCTTTAGGCTCTTCATACGTATAAGCATTTACTTCAATGGAAGGCTTTGCTCTCGGGATAATCAAATGCGTACCAGCGTAAATCATGTTTGGATTTGAAATTTCATTTTCTAAAACAATTGCTTGCACAGTCGTTCCATATTGCGTGGCAATTTGCGATAAAGTCTCCCCTGGTAGCACAATATGTGTAGTGGGTGGAATAATTAGTCTAGTGCCAGGTGTTAAAACATCTGGATTCGTTAAATGGTTTTCTGTGATAATCGATTGCATAGACACCCCATATTGTTGGGAGATTGACCATAAGGTATCACCCCTTTTTACAATATGGGTTGTGTAAGGAGAAGGGATAACGAGTGATTGTCCGATTACTAATTGATTTGGATTAGATAAAGCGTTTAATTGGATAATGGAATTGATAGGTACGGAATAGCTGTTTGCAATTTGCCAAAGCGTTTCACCAGCGCTCACCACATGAATAATCATTAGGACACCTCCTTAGTGGTTTCAATATAGCATCATATGTATGAATAAAGGGAATGAGCATTTATCTTTCATTTTTATGTGATAAAAATTGCAAACTTCATATTCTTTCGAAGTGATATGCATAGGATAAAACATATGCAATGCATCATTTGAGAGAGGAGCTGTATGTTGAAGAAAGTAAAGCTCACAGGAAGAATTGTTACCCCTAAAGATCCGGACTATGAGCAAGCAAGAACAAATAATAATTTAAATGATCCTAAATTTCCGAGTATTATTGTATTTTGTCAAAAGGCGAAAGACGTTATCCATGCATTAAGATGGGCGAGAGAAAATAACGAACCATTTCGAATCAGAAGTGGGAGACATAACTATGAAAATTATTCATTACTAAATGAAGGTCTTGTTATAGATGTTAGTGAAATGAATGAAATAACAATTAACCAGAAAGATATGACAGCGAGAATTGAAGCGGGTGCTAATTTAGGAAAAGTGTATCGAGTATTATGGGAAAATGGTTTTACAATCCCGGCAGGAACTGAAGGTAGTGTAGGGGTTGTTGGTTTGGCGCTTGGTGGAGGGATTGGTATGCTATCTCGTCCATTTGGGCTAACATGCGACAATCTGCTAGAAGTTGAAATGGTTGTTGCAAGTGGTCATGAAGGGGCTGAAGTAATCCAAGCTGACAAGCAGAGAAATAGTGATTTATTTTGGGCGAGTTGTGGCGGAGGCGGTGGGAATTTTGGCATCGTTACAGCACTTACATTTAAACTGCATCCTATTTCAAACGTATCGATTTTCTCCATTACATGGGGATGGGAAGATTTTGAACGAGCCTTTGACGCATGGCAAAAATGGGCACCCTATACAGATGAACGCTTGACTTCACAGATTGAGCTTAAATCAAAGGAAGTTGGAGAAATTGTAGCTCAAGGTGAATTTATAGGTACAGCATCTGAGCTAAAGAAACTACTCCGACCTATAAGAAAAACAGGCTCACCAACGAGCATATGGATAAAGGAAGTACCGTATATTAAAGCTGTAGAATTTTTTGACTTACCGAGCGGCAATAAACCAGCTCTTCGTAAAAGATCAGGGTCCTTTATTGAAAGGCCATTCCCTCATGCTGCCATTGTACAAATGAAAGAATTTTTATCTAACGCACCCAATAGAAATGCGTCCATTTGGCAGCAATCGCTTAGAGGAGCAGTAAGTCAAATTGCATCAAGTCGAACAGCTTATTATTATAGAAATGCTTTAATTGCTCAGGAGTATATTACTTCGTGGAAAAAGCCTAAAGAGGAAGAAAAAAATATTCAATGGGTAGAGAATTTAAGGCGGGCTCTTTCACCGTTCACTACTGGTGATTATGTGAATTTCCCAGATCGTTTTATAAAAGATTGGCCAACTGCCTATTATGGTCGTAATCTTAGAATGCTTAGGGAAGTAAAGGGAAAATACGATCCGTTTAATGTATTTAATTTTCCTCAAAGTATTCCACCAAATAGAAAATGGCTTTAACTTCTTTCAGCAAAAACATCCGCTGAAATAGAGGAACTCAATCTAAGAACGCCACGTCCTATGGCAACGACTGAGTGACCAACATCGTGTTGGCCCAAAGCCTCCGGCGGATGTCACGGAATCGGAAAGGAGTTCTTAGGGGTTGTTAGCCGAAAACCATCGCATCCATGCGATAGCGGCTAACTGACCTGCATCGGTAAAAACGCCACGTCCTATGGCAATACCGAAATGACCGACATCGTGTCGGCCCTCGTGTTGCTGACGCTACGTTAGCACCGCGCTTTCGCACAAAAAACATCTGCAGGCCTAAGCACAAAGCTGATTCCGGACACAATTATGCCGAGGCATAATTGATATGAAAGTCAAAAAAGAGCAGTATGCAGAGATTAAACAAGCATTGCTGCTCTTTTAAGCCCGATTGATGAGGACGACTACTCAGTGGGAGATGAAGAAAATCCCATTGAATTAATTCACTTTATCACTACTTACTTTTCTGCAAGTATTTTATTTATCGCTGGAATATCAGCAGGTGCAAAATTAAGATTTAGAAGTTCATGTCGAGGAACCCATCTAATGGCAGTATGTTCAAGTAGAACGGGCTCTCCTTGTATAATCGATGCTTTAAATGTTTCTAAGCGTACTATAAATTTTTCGTATTCATAAATGGTATCCTCAACCTTTTTATCAACCCGTATAGAGCAATTAAATTCCTCTAATATTTCACGAGTTAAAGCTTGCTCAGGCGATTCTCCCTCTTCGATTTTACCACCAGGAAATTCCCAATAATTTGCTAGTACCATATTAGGATTTCTTAACGCACAAAAAATTTCATGCTTTTCATTTTCAATAATGGCACCTACTACATGTACATTTTTTTTCATTTATTTTCATCCCCGCTGTGCATTCTTAAAATATTGAAAATTATAACATATATCACTGAATTCCCCCATTATCTAGTAGGGAATAATTTTGCTCATTTCCATAGCGTGGGGTTGATTTCCGTTCCGGCTGGGCGCTTTGTAGCTGCCGCTTTGCTTTCGCTACAGAAAACATTTGTTGTTGCTGCCGCTTCGCTTTCGCACAGAGCAGAGCTTCCTAGGAGCATCCGATGAGCCGCCCATCCTCTACTACAATCAACTTATTCACATGGTATACGTTTTAACAAAATGTCATTCCAAAATTCAGATGATGGCAATTTTATTAGCATGTATAGCTCATCGTCATAGCGTGGGGTTGATTTCCGTACCGTATAGGGGGCTTTTTTCCGATAATTGGTAAACGGAGAAATAACAATAAACTGTTTTTTGCATGACTATGTAATTGTCGTTTTCTACTGTATAATAATGAACATTATATAGGAAAAAGGCGGTACGAGGAACGATGAAAAAAATTGAATCTACGCAAAATGCGTTAGTGAAATATTGGAAGAAACTAGCAACTACGCGAAAAGAGCGTGAAAGATCTGGAGAATTCATAGTAGAGGGATTCCATTTAGTGGAGGAAGCATTAAAAAATAAGGAGCAGGTGCTGCAGCTAATTGTACGTGAAGGTGTAGATTTACCAATGCTTTGGCCGATAGATAATGTAGCGACAATAGAAGTAACTGCGGCTGTTGTCAAAGAGTTTGCTGAAACGGAGACATCTCAAGGTGTATTTGCAGTTTGTAAGCAGCCTTTGTTAAAAGATGATGTAATGGCTTCATGGCGCAAGGTACTACTAATTGATGCCGTCCAAGATCCAGGAAATATTGGGACGATGATTCGTACTGCTGATGCCGCTGGTTTGGATGCAGTAATTCTCGGCAAGGGCTGTGCTGATCTATATAACCCTAAAACGCTTCGTTCTGCACAAGGATCACATTTCCATATTCCTGTCCTTCGTGGTGATTTAGAGGAATGGATTGAGCAGCTACAAGATAATGATGTGCCGGTATTTGGTACTGCTTTAGATGAGGATGCAGTTGTCTATAGTGATATTGAACATACTGGTGCGTTCGCTATCATGATGGGGAATGAAGGTAGTGGCATTCAACCACAACTACTTTCAATGACAGATCAAAATATGATTATTCCAATTTTGGGACAAGCAGAGTCTTTAAATGTAGCAGTAGCAACAGGAATCGTTTTATATGGATTTGTGAAGTAGGTAATAAAAGCAATCACAACTGTAATTGCAAGAATAGGGTGAAATCGTTAAAATTGATGGTCATCACCATAAAGTGTGGTTGATTTCCGTTCCGACGGGGCGCTTTGTTGCTGCCGCTTCGCTTTCGCACAGAAAACATCCGCTACGCTGCAGGGTCTTGGGCCAACAGATGTCTTTTGCGCGAAAGCATGGGTGCAACGTAGCGACAGCAACAGGATGTTGGTCACGAAGGCGTTATCACAGGACGTGATGTTTTTAGCCTTCGTTCCTCTATATCGCTGATCCCCAATGAGTCGCCCAGTCTCCACTCCAATCAACTAATATATGGAATGTGTTTTCACAAATGTCATCTGCAACTTTTAGTGATGAGCCTAAAAATTGCCGTTAGAACCATTATTATTGATGCAATAGGCACATGGCTCTTGATTTGAATTGGTATAGTATTGTATAATCACATGTAAAATGTATATATGAATACTAAATGCTTTGACCGGGAAGTAGTAAAGATTGTGAATGGACAACAGGGAGCGTAGGCCGGAGATTGAGAGCCAGCGCCGTACCAATGCAGTTTTGAATTCATCTCGCGAGCAGCTACCGGGACCAGCGAAATGCTGTAAAGGTTTGCCGGCTTTAATCTAGTCGTTATGTCAATGAAGTGATTGTGAGGAGTTTGCCTTGCAATAACTAGGGTGGTACCGCGAATATGTCCTCGTCCCTTTTTTTAGGGGCGAGTTTTTTTGTGCCATCGAAGTATCGGCATTAATCTTCATTCAGCAAATCTTTTTGAGCGAAAGTGAAACGTCAGCTACAGAAGGCTCCCACCTTTGAAGGTGGTGAGATAAATGCGGATGTGGTTCCTTTTCAGTTGGTGTCCAAAAAACTATTGAATGAAGATAAAGCCTCCGGCGGGTGTCACGGATTTTCAAAGGAATGCATTTAAGGATGTTAGCCTAAAAATCTTCGCATCCTGCGAAAACGGCTAACTGACCTGCATCGGTTAAAACGCCACGTCCTGTGGCATTACCGAAATGATCGACATCGTGTCGGCCCTCGTGCAGGCCTGGGCACAATTCAAAATCCGGACGCATTGTTTATCTGTAGCGACAGCTACAAATGTTTTCTGTGCGAAAGCGAAGCGACAGCTACAATTACGCCAAGGCGAAATTGATTTAATCAAGGAGGGTTTATTACATGGAAGAGCAATTAAAACAATTAGAGCAAGAAGCACTTGCTAAAATTGAAGCGGCAGCAAATTTAAAGGAATTAAATGATGTGCGAGTAGCGTATCTAGGAAAAAAAGGACCTATCACTGATTTATTAAAGGGGATGGGGAAATTATCAGCTGAGGAACGTCCTAAAATGGGTGCCTTAGTTAATACAGTTCGTGAAAATGTAACTGCTGTATTAGAGGAAAAGGTTACTTTACTAGAGGAAGCGGCAATTGCTGAAAAATTAGCAAGTGAGTCGATTGATGTCACTTTACCTGGTCGTGAAATTAAAGTTGGGAATCGTCATCCTTTAACACGCGTTATTGAAGAAATTGAAGATTTATTTATCGGTATGGGCTATGAAATTGCAGAAGGTCCGGAAGTGGAGAAGGATTATTATAACTTCGAGGCGCTGAATTTACCGAAGGGACACCCTGCTCGTGATATGCAAGATTCGTTTTATATTTCCGAGGAAATATTATTACGTACGCATACATCTCCTGTGCAAGCTCGCACAATGGAAGAGAAAAAAGGTGAATCGATTCGCATTATTTGCCCAGGGAAAGTATTCCGTCGTGACAACGATGATGCTACACACTCTCACCAATTCATGCAAATTGAAGGATTAGTGATTGGTGAAAACATTCGCATGAGTGACCTTAAAGGTACTCTTGATACATTAGCGAAAAAAATGTTCGGTGCAGACCGCGAAATTCGACTTCGCCCAAGCTTCTTCCCGTTCACAGAGCCATCTGTTGAAATGGATATTTCTTGCTTCAAATGTGGTGGTTCTGGCTGTAACGTATGTAAAGGTACAGGCTGGATTGAAATTTTAGGAGCTGGTATGGTGCATCCAAATGTACTTGAAATGGCTGGCTATGATCCGAAGAAAGTATCAGGCTTTGCATTCGGTATTGGTGCTGAACGTATCGCAATGTTGAAATATGGTGTCGACGATATTCGTCATTTCTATACAAGTGACACACGTTTCTTATCACAATTTGAGCGAACAGAGGCGTAAGGAGGATAAATAATGTTAGTATCATTAGAATGGTTAAAAGATTATGTAAGTGCACAGGATTTAACGCCTGAACAGTTAGCTGAAAAAATTACGCGCTCTGGAATTGAAGTAGATGCAGTAATTGACCGTGCTAACGGAATGGATAAAATTGTTGTCGGCTATGTCGTATCAAAAGAGAAACATCCAGAAGCTGATAAATTAAATATTTGCCAAGTGGATGTTGGTGAAGCTGAGCCACAACAAATTATTTGTGGTGCTCCAAACGTTGATGCTGGTCAAAAAGTAATTGTCGCTCGTCCAGGCGCACATTTACCAGGCGGCATTAAAATAAAAAAAGCAAAACTTCGTGGACATGAATCAAACGGTATGATTTGTTCATTACAAGAGGTAGGAATTGAAGGTAAACTTGTACCTAAAGCATATTCTGAAGGGATTTATGTGCTGCCTGCCGATGCTGAGGTTGGTTCAGATGCCCTTGCTATTTTAGGTCTACGTGACACAGTATTAGAGCTTGGCCTAACACCAAACCGCTCAGATGCATTGTCAATGCTAGGTGTAGCGTACGAGGTTGGCGCAATTCTATCTGAAGAAGTGAAGTATCCAGAAATCGCCTACAACACATCTTCTGAAAAAGCTGAAGACATGTTAAAGCTTCGAGTGGAAGATTTACAAGCAAACCCAATGTATGTAGCAAAAGTTGTGAAAAACGTAAAAATCGCAGAGTCACCTATGTGGCTACAAAATCGCTTAATGGCAGCAGGTGTACGCCCGCATAATAACGTTGTCGATGTAACGAACTACATTTTAATGGAATACGGTCAACCGCTTCATGCCTTTGACTACGATAGCCTAGCAACAGGTGAAATCGTAGTGCGTAAAGCAATAGAGGGCGAAAAAATTACTACTTTAGATGAGCAAGAACGCACATTAAAAGCTACAGATTTAGTCATTACAAATGGCAAAGAGCCAGTAGCTATCGCAGGTGTAATGGGCGGTGCAAACTCTGAAGTAAATGATTCTACAACAACTGTTGTAATCGAATCTGCTTACTTCGACGGCTTATCTGTACGTCAAACATCGCGTCATCTTGGACTTCGTTCAGATGCTTCTGCTCGCTTTGAAAAGGGTGTAGACCCTAACCGTGTGTTACCTGCTGCAGAGCGTGCTGCAGCGCTACTAGCTGAATTAGCTGGTGGTGAAGTGTTAGAAGGAACGTGCATCGTTGATGAACTAGATAAATCACCAGCACGTGTTGTCGTTTCGCCAGATTTCATTAATGAACGTTTAGGTATGAAAATTTCATTAGAAGATATGCTATCTATTTTAGAGCGTCTTAAATTTGGTGTAGAAGCAGCAAATGGTTTACTAATCGTTGATGCACCAACACGTCGTCAAGATATTAAAATTGAAGAAGATATAGTAGAGGAAATTGCTCGTCTATACGGCTATGATGAAATTCCGCTGACTTTACCAGAGGGAGCAAACCAAGTAGGCCGTCTAACACCATATCAAGCGAATCGTCGTGTAGTTCGTAATTATATGGAAGGCGCAGGTCTTTACCAAGCTGTAACTTACTCATTAACTTCAGAGGCATTGTCACAACGCTTTGCATTGAAAGCTGAGCCAGTAACACGTTTACTAATGCCAATGAGCGAGGACCGTTCAACTCTACGTCAAAGTCTTATCCCGCATTTAATTGAAGCGGCTGCTTATAATGTTGCTCGTAAGGCTGACAATGTGGCATTGTATGAAATTGGTTCAGTATTCCTTGGTCAAACAGAAGAAGGGCTACCATATGAGGAAGAGCATGTGGCGGCAGTAGTAACAGGAAAATGGCTTGACCATGCTTGGCAGGGTGAGAAAAAAGCAGTAGATTTCTTCGTCTTAAAAGGCATTGTAGAAGGTGTTATCGGTAAGCTTGGTTTAGAGGACCGTATTTCATTTGTGAAAGCTGAGGTAGATGGGTTACACCCAGGACGTACTGCTAGCATTCTTTTTGATGGTGAACAAGTCGGTATTATCGGTGGATTACATCCAGCAGAACAAAAAGCATGGGGTGTAAAAGACACATATGTAATGGAGATGAATCTCGTAACATTATTAAATGCTAATGCAAAAGAAGCGCCTCTTGCCTATACACCAGTGCCTCGTTTCCCAGCAATGTCTCGTGATATTGCGCTTATCATGAACCGTGCAACAACTGCTGGTGAGGTTATTACTGCGATTCGTTCTGCAGGCGTGAAATTATTGAAAGACGTTCGTGTATTCGACGTATATGAAGGTGAAAAAATGGAAGCTGGTAAAAAATCAGTCGCATTCTCCCTAACATACTTCGATCCAGAACGTACATTAACAGATGAAGAGGTTGTTGCAGCACATAATAAAGTGTTAAAAGCTATTGCAACAATTGAAGGCACAGAAGTACGCTAAATTAATTATTTTTTTGTGAGCTGTCTCGTAATGAGGCAGCTTTTTGTTTTGTTTAACTTCTTTCTGCGGTTCTATAATATTTTTTGGGGTATTCGCACAATTCCACGCATAAAAAAAGCACAGATTCACCGATTTATATATACT